>JAITLJ010000134.1 GCA_031277925.1 Prevotellaceae bacterium
CGCATATCTAAACAAAATTCGTCAATATGAAGCAAGCCTTACTGCACCTGAATTTGCAAAAATGAAAAAACTGCTTGTGGCACTTACCGCCGATTATGAACAAGCCGTTGCTTTGGTTACCGAAATAAAAAATCAGGAATATTTGGATTTTCATGCACGACGTCTGGTCGAAATGGCAGGACATATAATTATGAGTTATTTGCTCTTGCTTGATGCACAACGCGATAATGAATATGCAAAAATTGCGGAAGTTTACACAAAACGAGCAGTTGCATGGAACGAAGAAAGATTTAATTATATAAAATCATTCAAAATCGAAGATATTGAAAATTTCAAATCGGTGATTGAATAATTTTATTGTTTAATTTATGGAAGGCTGCCCAAAAATACACATTGGCAGCCTTTTATATTATGGGATCTTTGCAAAATGTAAGTCAATTCGGTTTTTGGAAAAAATTTGATTTTTTTGTTCGGATTGATTTTGAAACTGGTTTTCATGGCGGTTTTTAGAGTTTTTTTTCGTTTTTGCGCAAAAAAGGGCTTCTTTTTGTCATTAATTTCCTTATTTTATTAAACATGATGCAAAGATACATGAAATATTCCACATAAACAAATTATAATTGCCTAAATATTAACATGTTATCAATGTTTTTGCCTTGCAAAGGTTTCATCTGTTTTTATTATTGTTCAAAAACAATCGGCATTTCAATCTTTTACAAGCATAATGCTTCCTCGATATATGCGATTTTCTGTAAATATAACATAATAATATACGCCGGGATTTAACAGGTTTCCTGTTCGTTTATATGTTCCATCCCAGCCGTTATCGCCTTCGTACAATAATTGACCGCTTTTATTAAACACTTTGATTTTATAACCTTCGGCAAAAATGTCGTTTATCCTGTCGTTTTTGTAGGGCGTAAAAGCATTGGGAAAACAATTCAGCACTTCTATCGTTGCGCTGTAATATTCTATTGTGTAATTTTCGGCGTATGAAAACATGGCGCTAACAGAATATTTGCCCGGTGAAGAATATGAGGTAACTCCGCAAAAAACTACAGGTTTTTGGATCAGCACATCTTCGGTTTCGTTGTAAACAAAACCTTTGTAAACAGGTAAAAAATCGGGAATTTCATCGCATTGTTTTATTATTTTATCTTCAAAACTTATTTTTAATATTGCAGGGTTTACGGTAACGGTAAATGTTTTCGGCGTGGCTGCAACAACCGTGTCGTTGCCGATTTGTATTGCTTTTATTGTTGTTGTGCCTGCGTGCGCTATTGTTGCGCGATAATGTCCCGTGTCTGTTTTTTCAACATCTACAGATGTGCCGTCAATAATGTTCAGATCAACAGGTAAAGTGCTTGTGCTTACGGCTTGTATAATAAAAGCAGTATCGCCATAAGTGCGGTTGTAGTTTTTTACGATTAATGAGTTTGACTTTGCCGGCGTTATTCTTATTTTTGCCGTGCTTGATAATATATTTTCACACAAATCGGAAGCCATAAACGACACTGTTACGCTTTTTTCAATATTGCAATCGGGCGTCGGGTCAAAGCTTAAAGATGCATAATTGTTGGAATATATAATTGTATTGCCGGTGCAAATATCCATAGCCGAAAAATCTCCATTGGCAAGCAACCACTGGTTTATTTTTTCGGGAATACTGTCGGCATCACATCTGAATACCAAATCCGAAGGTTCGGTTATGCAATAAGGTTTTTTTGTATCGCTAATTGTAATTTTCACCTTTTTTGTTGTAAAATTGCCTCGAACATCGGTTATAGTGAATGTTATGTTTTGATATATGTTGCTTTCGCAATTATCTGTTATAAAATTATTTTCGTCATAGTCATTTGTCCATGTAATTTCGGGGCTGCAATCTCGCGCTTCTCCTTTTCCGTCTGCGGCAAGCCATTCTGCTATTTCTGAAATATTACCGCTGCCATCACATTCCAGATTTAAGTCAACAGGCGCGGTTGTGATTTCAGGAATAACAGTATCGGAAATAATTATTTTTTGAGAAAAGCTTTTTGTATTTCCCGATTCGTCCGTTGCCGTCCAAGTGCGTATTATTAAAGTATCAACTGTTACGATATCATTGTACTGTATTATAATATCTTCAAAATCGGTGCAGTTGTCTGTTGCTGTTGCGTATCCCGTTTTTTGTGTTGATGCATCATAAATACAATCGTTATCTCTGTAAACAACAGTATCAATCGGTGGATTAAGTACAGGTTTAACGGTATCTTTTATTGATATAGTTTGAATTTGTACAGTTTGTTTATTTATAACAGCGTTTTCCCCTGTCCATTTTCGTTTTATAACAGTCGTCCCCGAAATCACATAAACAGAATCGGAATAAAAAACGATTGAACATGTATCATACAGGCAGCCATTATACAAAATAGCGGCGATTCCCGTATTAAATATTGATGTATCGGCATGGCAATTTATACCAGCATATAAAACAGTATCATTTGGAACTATCAAATCAGGCGCTTTAGGTTCTACATTCGGCAACGAATATGGCTGTTCGAGATAGCATGAAGTATCGGTTTCGAACCATGCAATAATTTTCGGAGACAGCGAATCAAAAGGCACATTGTTGAAAAAATAAGCATATTCGGATAATGCTGTAAAAGGAGGATTTATGAAAAACGTATCGTTTGGCATTGCTGTATTTATTACGCAAAGTCGGCTTGTATCAGGAGCATTTGTAAAATCAATAACACCTGAAACATTATAAAGAAGACCGCACGAATCAGAAGCGGTATTCGTTGATATGGACAGTAAGGAACAGTTATACACAATATCGCAGCTTAATTTTCCTGCATCAGGTTCGCCCGCATTAGGCATGGAAATTATTACATCTGCCAGATAATTTTGATAATTTGTAATAACCATCATGTAATACTTGTCAACAACAGCATTGTCTATTGTCATTGTTTCGTGCGAATTTATACTGTAACTGCAAGCTATCGGCATTTGTCCGTAAAAATAATTGGCGCATGCTTCGGTAGGCGAATCAAACGGTCCCCAAATTGCTATGTCAATATCGTCGTTAATTATGCTACTTTCAACATGTATTACAACTTTTCCTGTCACGTCAACTCGCATGCAAAACCATGCTGGACGCTGATATGTAGAAAGGCAACCATAATTAAAACCGGATTGTCCTCCGCAAATATTACAAAATACAGAACTGCTTTGCGGATGTTTTGGGCATGAAGTTGTTTCGTATTTCATAATGCCGTCGGCACAAAATGGAACAAATTTATTACATTTGTTATTTGAACTCGAGTCGGCAGGGTCAACTTCTACAATATTCGGCGGTGGTACAAGATAATCAAATATATGCTGACATTTTTCGTGTCCCAGCAAAGTGCATTTAATACAGCCTTTTTCGTTGTGCTGATGATTTGCATGAATATTTTTGTCGGTTTGCGCCGACATGTCTAACTGCATAAAAAACATGAATATTGCCGACAGGTAAAACATCTTTTTTAATTGCAATTTAATATATGTTATATCAAAAATTTTCATATAAATACTATTTCAGGCAATAAAATTATAAAAAAAACAATATTGTTAACAAAATATAATATAATTTTATTGAACATATTTTTGACAAATATACGTAATTATCTTAAAATAACACTCTTGTGCATTTTGTTATTTTGCAAAAAACACTTGTTGGCAGGCAAAAAAATTAACTTTTATCGCTGTCAAATCATATTTTTGCCTGCAAATTTATTTTTCTGCAATTTTATTTATTCTTGATGTAATACTAAATGTCGGTTTTTTGAAAGTTTGTGAAATTTGTCGCTGAGATTTATGTACTTGTCTGTCGAATAATTCATTTTTAGATTTCGGGCGTATGTCATCGTGCAGGACAAATCCTTTCAGTTCTTTTGAATCTTCCGGAATTTTATTTACAGGGTAAGTGTTCGACACAGGTTTCATAAGATAGGTAACTCTGTTTATTTTATTTTTGCCATTTATCAATATCATATCTATCACAATATTGGCGCATTCTGAAATTTCGACTGCCGAAATTGGTTTTTCGGGTTTCTCGCGAACGTAATAAATGCTTTGTCCATTGCCTAATACGTTTATTCTGTCCATTTGACTGTTTTTGAAAAATGCTTTCATCGATTTGCCTTTTAACTGGTTGAAATGAGCGCTGTCTTCACGCATTACAACCATTGCCGGCGATGCAAATTCGGCATAATCGATTTGTCTGTTTTTGCTGTAAAATGTTGCAGGTCCTGATGTTATTTGCGTGCTGTCGTTCCATAAAATCGGCAAATGATACATGTACGTGATAGAATCTGAAGAATGATAAATCAGAGAATCGCATAATGCCTGAAAATCCGATTTGTAAATTTTTACGTTATGAAAGGCAAACATGCTTCGCACCACAGTATCGCGAGTTACTAAAATTTGCATAAGCGAATCTTGTGCGCCTTTTTCGCCGGTTGTAATATCAATTTTGTCAGGCTTGTTTTTTATTATATCAAGTTTCATTCTGTTTTTTCCGATATTTTCATTCGTGGTTGAATCTGATATAATGTTTTGTTCAATGCTGTCGCTTTTCGCTGTGTCGTTTATTGATATGGTATTCAGCGAGTCTGCCACGATGTTTTTTTGTAAAGTTGTATCTTTTTGCCAGATTGTATCAACAATAATTTTTGTATTTTCCATCAAAGTGCATATTGTATCGGCAATCAGATAAGTTGTATCGCTCAACAGGTCAGGTTTTTTCGGAACGGTATAATAGAGCGCTG
>JAITLJ010000139.1 GCA_031277925.1 Prevotellaceae bacterium
TGTCTTAACGCAATCTTCGCCGAAGCGGGTACCCCGCCTGCGAAGCCTATGCCGATCTTTCTTGCTATTCATCTTTTGGATTGTATTTGGCTGTACTTTTCTAATAATCAACTTGCAGAAAACTTATTAGGTTATGAAAATTACGGCTTTCTGCCTGTCCCGCTAGGGACTGCATATTAGTAGAAATTTTGCAGCAGAAAAGTTTACGTGCGGAGCGCCGGCGGTTTTTAAAGTCATTTGTGGTCATTCCGCACGTAATGCACGGAGAGATTTCGTTTTTACCTTAATTGTTCTTTAAATTCTTAAATTTTAAATCTTTCAATTGCAAAACAGTGAAGCGGTTTGCAATGATGGCAAAACAATTTTTATTTGTCGGTGCGCAATCTGAAAATTTCGTGTACATTTGCATTGTTTTTCAGTCATATCAACTGGATAATTTGTTTTGTTTATTATCAAGGTTAATAATTACAAAAACATAAAATAAATTATAGCAGATAAACTGATTAACAGTATTTTATTTACAATCTTTTTAAAATTTAAACAGTTCTAATATTATGTACGAAATAATTGGCATTATGATTGTGGGCGGAATAATCGGGTATTTTTTCAGGTCAAAAAGCAAATTTATTCATTTATCTGAGCGAATTTACAGTTTGCTGCTTTTCATGCTGCTGTTGTCATTGGGTTTGTCTGTCGGTAAAAACGAAGTTGCGATGAAAGGTCTTTCGGATTTGGGTTTATTGTCGCTTGGCATTGCAGTAGCGGCGGTTGCAGGAAGCGTTGTCTGCGCATGGATAGTTTATAAAATATTTTTTAAAAATATAAAAACCGACAAGTGAAAAACAGTATAATTGCCATATTGTTTTTTGCAGCAGGCATTGTTTGCGCCAAATTGCAAATTGTTCCCAAAATCATTTTAGACAGCGATTTTACTCTGTATGTACTTTACGTTCAAATATTTTTTGTAGGAATATGCATGGGCGCCGAATTTAACAAAAGCATAATGCTGATAAAATCGCTAAATGCACGGATATTGCTTGTGCCATTTGCAACCGTAACAGGAACGCTGTTTGGCGTACTTTTGTTTTCGATATTTATAAATAAAATGCCTCTTGCCGATTTGCTGGCAACAGGTTCGGGCTTCGGTTATTACAGTTTGTCGAGTATTTATATTACCGAAATCCGCGGCGAAACGCTTGGAATAATTGCCTTGCTTGCAAATATTGCACGCGAAATTATCAGTCTTTTATTTACGCCTTTGCTTGCAAAATATTTTGGCAAACTTGCTCCTGTTGCAGCCGCCGGCGCCACCTCAATGGACACCTGCTTGCCTGTAATAACTGCGAGCGTCGGCAAACATTATGCAATAATTTCGGTTTTCAGCGGCACGGCGCTAACTATACTCGTGCCGTTTCTGATAACTTTTATTTTCAGTATTATGTAAAATTATTAAAATCTTAAATTATGTTTAACAACAACTACTTACACAAACATTCAAAACAACATTTTTATCCCGACCTTAAGCAGTCGTGGATACTTGTTCTTATTTTTTTATCTGCTTTATTCGCTTCTTCCGTTTTTGCGTCAATATTGATAACGCTCGGTATCAACACAGATGTAGCAGAATTAATCGCATATATGATAATAGTCGGAACGCTTGTGTTCACTGCATTTTTCTATAAAAAAACAATAAACGACAAACCTTTTATTTATTATAAAAACAAAGTTTCGGTATGGATTTATATTCTTGTTATTCCAGCAATAATTGGTTTAGGCGGATTTGTTGAAATAACAGGAGCAATGATTTTACCCGAAATGCCTGATTTTTTTAAAAAATCTTTGGAAAATGCCATGGATTCCAATCTACCAACAATATTTACTGCCGTTGTTGCAGCGCCGGTATTAGAAGAAATCGTTTGTCGCGGTATAATTTGTGAAGGATTGATAAAAAACATATCGCCGCGAGCAGGCATTTTATGGTCGGCGCTTATTTTTGCCGTGATACATCTGAATCCATGGCAAGGACTTTCAGCATTTGTTATTGGCTGCTTTTTAGGTTGGATTTACTGGAAAACGCGTTCGATAATTCCATGCATTTTCATACATTTTGTAAACAACGCTTTGGCGCTGTTTTTATACTATTATTATTGCGAAAAATCAGGCTACGACTTGAATACTCCTGTTTCTGAAATTTACGGAATAAGCGAAACAGTTATGATAATAATATATGTTTCAATGTTTTTGGCAAGTTTTGTATTGCTTGTAAAAATACTGAAACCAAAACATAAAGACATTATAACAATTACTCCTTAATAAATACTGAAATCATTCATTATTAATAAATTGTAAGCGTAAATTATCGAATAAAAATACCGAGTTTTATATAGATACAGGCAAAAATTCGGCAAAATATGAACTTTTTCTTTATCTTCTTTTGTCTTGATACACAAAAAAAGCAGAAAGAAATAATTGTCCGAATTTTTTTAATGTTTTAGCTTTGTCATTTTTTTATTCGTAAGGAGCGACAATTTTCACAGTTTTTAAGGAGCGACAATAATAAGATAAGGCTTTGCGCAAAACCGACGGAAGCGGTAATGCTATTCCATCGTTCCTTTGCCATTCAACTGTCGTATGACAATGCGAGTGATCTGAAAATTTAATGCTACCTTTTATTCATCAGTTTTCATCTGCAAAAATGTAATTTTAATTAAAATTTTGCAGGCAATAAAATTTTAATTATCTTTGCTGCCTCAAAAAAGGTACCATAGCTCAGTTGGTAGAGCAAAGGACTGAAAATCCTTGTGTCCCTCGTTCGATTCGTGGTGGTACCACTTGAAAATAAAGCAGTTGCATTTTATCGTACAACTGCTTTTGTTTTATCAATAATTTTAATCAGGCAAAAGGGCAACTGCAAATTTAATTTTTTTCATAAAAAATCCTGTTTAGTAAATTTGAATTTTTGTCATGAATTTAAAAATTACCGTTTATCCTATGCATTTTACATTTTTTTATGCTTTTATAAGTTATCTTCTTCATTATTTTTTGTCTTTAAGCAATTCAACGCTTCGTTTCACAAACGAGGCAAGCGCTTCGCCTTTCAGTTTATTATTCGACAATAAAGCAATATCTATCAACTGTTTAATCATATCGTTTTTTTTGCCGAAAGCGTTTAGCAAATCGTTTTTATTTTTATTTGCCAAATCAATTTTTTGCTCGATTTCATTTATTTCATCTTTGTCCGATTGTGGTATTTCTTCTTCTTTTTTGTCCTTATTGTCGTTTTCCAATTTCTCTTTTTGTTCGTTCAACTGTTTTATCTCATTATTCAGTGGTTTCAATTTTTCGTCTATGGTTAATGTTTTTTCTAAATTAATTGAATTTACGACAGCATGATTACTGTTTACAACAAGGCTGTATGAGTCGGGCATTTGTCCGTAAAAATTAGAATCGCCGCTTATTGCCGACATATCTTTCATTCTCCGCATAAATTCGTTTTGTGTAATTATCACGGGCATATCGGTTTCGGATAGTGGCTCGAATGTTACGACAAAATTTTCTTTACTGTTATCAGGTAAATTTGCTTCAAAAATTTTTTGCAAGTCGTTTTCCTGTTCTTTCGACAGCGATGATTTTCGTTTTTCTTCTTTTTCAATCAAATTGTCTATGCTGTCGGAATCGACACGAACGAAGCGCGAATTTTTGAACTGCTGTTCGAGTTTGTTGATATAGTGCGAATCGATCTGACAATCCATCAGCAGTACATTGTAGCCTTTGTTTTTTGCGTTGTCTATAAATGTATATTGCGAATCTTTGTCGGTTGCGTACAGATAAATCAAAGTTCCTGTTTTATCTTTTTGGTTGCTTTCAATAAAGGTTTTGTATTCGTCAAAAGTAAGATATTTATCGTCGGTATCGCGCATTAAGGCAAATTTTTCGGCGCGTTCGTAAAATTTTTCATCGCTTATCATGCCGTATTCTATAAATAATTTCAAATCATCCCATTTTTCTTCAAATTGTTTACGGTCGTTTTTGAAAATGTCATTTAATCTGTCTGCAACTTTTTTACTTATATGTCCCGATATTTTTCTTACATTGGCATCATTTTGCAAATAACTGCGCGAAACGTTCAGCGGTATATCGGGCGAGTCGATCACGCCTTGTAAAAGCATAAGAAAATCAGGAACAACTCCTTCAACCGAATCGCTTACAAATACCTGATTGCAGTACAGTTGGATACGATTACGGTTAATGTCGATATTGGATTTTATTTTAGGAAAATATAAAATTCCGGTTAAGTTGAACGGATAATCTACATTTAAATGAATATAAAACAAAGGTTCGTCGCTCAGTGGATAAAGCGTTCGGTGAAATTTTCTGTAATCTTCATCCGTCAAATCGCTTGGTTTTTGTAGCCATAAAGGATTGGTATCGTTGATTATTTTGTCTTTATCTGTATCAACATATTTGTTGTCTTTCCATTCCTGTTCTTTTCCGAAAGCAATCGGCACAGGCAAAAATTTGCAATATTTATTCAACATTTTTTCAATGCGCACTGTTTCCAAAAATTCTTCACAATCGGCTGATATGTGAAGCACGATGTCGGTTCCTCGCTGTATTTTATCCGATTCTTCGAGTTGGTATTCGGGCGAACCATCGCACGACCAGTGTACAGCAGCAGAATCTTTCCACGATTTGCTGAAAATTTCGACTTTGTCGGCAACCATAAACGATGAGTAAAATCCCAAGCCAAAATGTCCGATAATTCCGTTTGTTTTGTCTTTGTATTTTGACAAAAATTCTTCAGCGCCGGAGAAAGCAATCTGATTAATGTATTTTTCTATTTCTTCAGCCGTCATGCCTATTCCTTTGTCTGAAACGGTTATCGTTTTTTCATTTTTATTGACTTTTACGGCTATTTGCAAATCATCCGTTTCGCCTTTAAATTCGCCTGTCGAAGCTATAACTTTAAGTTTTTGAGATGCATCAACAGCATTTGAAATTAATTCGCGTAAAAAAATTTCGTTGTCCGAATACAAAAATTTTTTAATAACAGGAAAGATATTTTCCGTTGTTACATCAATTTTTCCTTTCATAATTTATTAATTTTAGTTTATAACTTGATTTTTGGATAAAAAAATAAAAAGTGGTAAGTATCAAATAATTTTTTATGTTTTTATATTTGAAAAACAATACAATATATTAACATTATGAGTTATTTACCATCGACAAAATTACTGATTTTTTTTGTATCGCAGGCTATTTCTGCAAAGAATTTTACGAAAAAGTTGATTTTTTTTCAAAATTACCCGAAAATGCAAAAGATATCGCAAATATCTGCACTTAAATCATATTTGCGAAAGTTGAATTATATTATCGTTATGGCTTCGCTTATCACCCAGCCCTGTTCTCCATTTGGCAGTTGAATTTTTGTCCATTCATTAAAATCTTCGCGTACCAAAACTTTTGTGCCTTCGTGCAATAAAAACATATCTTTTCCGCTGTCGTCGGGTGAAGTTTTGGCAGTAAGTACAGGAACAAAAACTATTGCGCTGTCGTATTTGCGGAGATTATTTTCTATCAATTTACATGAAATAGACAGCAGTAAGACAATGCATGCAATCCAAAACGACAGCCGTCTTATAAATAATTTTCCGGCAAACATAAAGAGTAAAACAAGCGCCAAAAATATTGCAAATGAAACCAAAGCAATTATTCCCCATGTATTTGCGGCGAATAGCGATTTGATTTCCCTGAATATTGTGAGAACAAAAAATTCGGGCACTTCTTCAAATTTGTCTGTTATTTGAGTGCGTGCAATTGTTAAATTGTGGTTAATATCTTCGTCCGAAGGATTGAGACGATAAGCCCGCTCGTAGTTTAATATTGCCGGCGCCAAAGCATTTTGCTTGAAATATGCATTTCCAAGATTGTAGTATAAATAAGATGATTCTTTTCCTGCATCTAAAATCGCTTCATATACATCAACGGCATCTTCATATTTTCCTTCGTTATACAAATGATTTGCCATAACAAACATTGAATCGGCATCTTTATATTTTTGCTGAACTGATTCTGTTTGTGTATCTTGGTTGATGTATATAGAATCTGCATCCTGTGCAAAACCGGTGCTTGTCAGCAGATTTATCGAAAGTATAATTATATATTTTTTCATAGTAACGTGTTTTTTACATCAAGACAAATATTTTATTTAGTTTTTTGTTCCAGTTTACTCATAATTTCTATTGCATCGTTGTACAGTAAATTCATTTGTGATGAACTTGTTCCGGGCGCATACTGTGCAAATTCGCATTCATCTACAATTCTTATTAATCGGTCAATATATTCCTGCTCTACATTTTTTGCCGTAAGCAGTTCGCTGACGTTATTGCGCGAAAGTTCGGCTACCGGCAACGAGAATTTATCGCTGATGTAACCCCATATTGCTTTCAGCAATTCATCATAAAATCCTGATGTTTGATTGAGTTTCATTGATTTTTCAGCAATTTTCAGTCGTCTTTTTGCAATTCTTTTTGCCTTGCGATTACGCATCAAAACAATGTTTTGCCGGTTTTTGTTGTGTTTGTACAGCCATAAATATATTAATGCAAACAATACGATAATGACAATATATGAAAGGTAAAAATTTTTCATTCCCAGAAAACGTGCGCCTTTTGATTGCCATATTTCGACTTTGTTTTTTATAAATCGTATATCTGATGTCAGGATTTGTACATCGCGCTGATTCGGCGTATTTACAAATGCAATCTGCTGTTGCGAATTTAAATCTTTTTCAACTTCAATTATCATCGGGTTACTTGTCAGGCTGATATATTTTTCTTCGGATGGATTGAAGTATGAAAATACCACAGGCTCTATTGTAAATGTTCCTGCCGAGCGTGGTATCAACGGATATTCAAAAGTTACCGAATTTGAAGACAGTGTTTTTTTCAAATCATAAGTATCAAAATCGTGAGGAAAATTTATTTGCGGCGTTCCTATTAAACTGAAATTGCCTGTTCCGCTGATTTTTACATTAACCGAAACGGCATCATTTGCCATCAATTTGTCTTTCGATACTTTTGCTGTCATGGTATAATTTCCCACAGCGCCTGTAAATGAAGCGGGCGCTCCTGCCGGCAAATCTTTTACATTGATTGTTAAAGCGGCAGTTCTTATCTTTTTTTCTATAGAATATGAATCATCGAAAAATAAATTGCGCCGCAATACCCGTTGATTTATAACGCTTGTTGCATTTACAGCATCAATTCGTATTGCTCCGCTTTTTTGAGGACTAAGTTCCCATATTTTCCAAACAATGGCATTATAAATTTTTCCATCAACGTTTTCGCGTTGCCATGCGGGCGATGTATTCGGCGTTATATCATTAGCCCAAAATCCGTCAAATTTAGGCAAACTAGTGATTCTGGCATCTGCAAAATCAGTTTGTAAACCGACAAAAAGTTTAAGTGTAAGCGTAAGTTTATCGCCGCGATAAAGCGATGTACGGCTCGGAACAAGTCGCATGAAAACATCTGTTGATGCATTGTTGCTTACACTTGGAGATACATTTTGCTGATTTTGAATATTTTGCTGTTGCTGCACCTGTCCTTTTACAACTTCAATGGTAACAGGTTTTGTTTTGTAAGTAGTTCCGTTTTCGTCAACCATAACTGCTTCGCCTATGGTGAATTTGCCTTCTTTCAACGCTTGTAATGTAAACGTAAAAGAGAATTGTTGTTCTACTTTACCGTTTGTTATATTTGTGTAAAAACTGCTTCCTGTAGCTATTTCGTTGAAATTTGGAGCAAATTCGGGCTTGGATGTCATTTTTTCTTTTATATTTACATTTGACGTTAATGTAAAGTTAAAACGTTCTCCTTCCGAAACAATGTTCGGGGCTTCTGCTTTGAATATTACCTGCGATATTGCGGCATTAGGTAAAATAAAAAACAATCCTAAAAATAAAATTAAGTTGTAGGTATTAAATTTCATATTTGTTTTCATATATTTTGATTTTACCAATTTTTTTCCGGATTTGTTTTTTTTGCGACAGCCGCTTTTTCCTTATCAACTTTTTCTTTTGTTTTTTCTTCCTGAGCGCGTACGGCATCCAGCATTCTTTCAATATCCTGTTTACTCATGCTTTGCGGCTGACTTTGATTTTTATTTTCATTTTTGTCCTGTTCGTCCTTATTTTCTTTATCCTGATTTTGCCTGTCTTCGTTATTTTTATTTTCGTCCTGATTTTTATCTTTATCTTGATTTTGCTGTTGCTGATTATCATTTCCGCCTCCTCCGCCTCCATTTTTGGCAAGCAGTTTTTGTGCATAAGCGAGATTTGATTTCGTTTCCATATCATCAGGATTTAGTTTCAGCGCTTTTTTATATGCTTCTATACTTTCTTTGAGTTGTTCCTGATTGGCTGCAACATGCTGTCCTTGAGTTTCTTTGTCTTTTATTGCCTGTTTTAGCATTGTATTGCCTAAATTATGATATGTTTGAGGTGGTTGTGTCGAATCAATTTTTATTTGCGCAAGTTCTTTGTATAGTTTTGCGGCTTCTTCATAGCGTTCCTGTCTGTAAATGGAATTTGCAAGATTGTATTTTGCATTTTTTGACGCAGGATTTTTTTGTAATCCACGACGATATGATGTTTCTGCATCGGTATAGTTGTTTTGATTATAAAATTTGTTGCCTTTGCGCATATCGCTGCGTTCGGGAACTTTTTGCGAATATAGATTCGATATTGTAAACACAAATAATATTATTGCAGATATTTTTTTCATGGTTTTTGTTTATTAATTTTTTTACTTCTAAAAATATCAATACTGTTAAGCCATTTGTTTTTATGTTCAAGGACGAATACTTCGCCGATGATAAAAATTAACGCCAACAGTAGAAAGTACACAAACCATTCGCGGTATTCGTCGTATGTAATTTTTGTCAGTTCTTTTTTATCCATTGTGTTAATGTTTTCAACTATTTTCGTAAGTCCCATGTCGGCATTTGTTGCAGGAAAATATATTCCTTCCGTTTTTTGCGCCAATGTTTTGAGAATGGCTTCATTGAGTCGTGTTATAACCATGTCTCCGTTTTTGTCTTTCAAAAAATTTCCATCGGGCAGCAATATTGGCGATCCTTTTGCCGAGCCTATTCCTACGGTATGTATTCTGACGTTTTGTTCTGCTGCTTCGCTTGCGGCGTTTATGGCATCTTCTTCATGATCTTCGCCATCTGATATTATTATTATCGAGCGGCTTTTGTCGGATTTGTCGCTGAACGAGTTCAACGCCAAATGTATTGCTTTTGCCATGTTGGTTCCCTGTACGGGCATGATTCCTGGATTTATTGATTTCAAAAATATTTTTGCCGAAACGTAATCGCTTGTAATTGGCAACTGAACAAAGGCGTCGCCTGCAAAAACAATAAGACCTATTCTGTCGTTTTTTAATCTGTCAACAAGATGCGATATTGCAAGTTTTGCGCGTTCAAGTCGTGTCGGCTTAAAATCCTGTGCTAACATGCTGTTCGATACATCGAGAATGATCATTACTTCTGTTCCTCTGCCGGTTTCTTCTTTTTTTACTTTTGCTCCTGTTTGCGGTCGAGCCAGCGCTATTGCAATACAAAATATTGCAAGGCATAAAAGCGTTAATTTAAACCAGCCTCTTCGTTTTGAAACATCGGGCATTAATTGCGACAGCAAGTCAATATTTCCTATTTTTGAAAGCAGTTGTCGCTTGCGTATCGAACACAAAACATAAATGATAATCAATGCAGGTATTATCAACAGCAATAATAAATATTCTGATTGTGCAAATCTAAACATACTAGGGTAACATTTTCAAAATAAATAAACGTAACAATATAATCAATAACAAAAGTCCAAGACCAATCAATGCATACGGCATATATTCTTCTTCGTAAACGTTGAATGAATCGATGGATGTTTTTGTTTTTTCCAAAGCATTAATTTCCTGATTTCTTTCCTGCAATTTTGTGTTGCTTGTTGCGCGAAAATATTTGCCATCCGTTTTAGTTGATATATCTTTAAGTAATTCTTCGTCAATTTCAACGGGTACATTTTGTATTTGCGTGGTGCCGAAATAAGTTTGTACGGGAACAGGCGCCATTCCTTCTGTTCCCACGCCTATTGTATAAACTCTCAATTTATATTGTTCTGCCATTTCGGCTGCCATTGTCGGCGAAATTTCTCCGGCGTTATTCACGCCATCGGTAAGTAAAATTATCACGCGGCTTTTTGCATTGCTGTCTTTCAGCCGAGCCACGGCTGTTGCAAGTCCATTTCCTATTGCTGTGCCGTCGGTAATCATTCTTGCATGAACTTCGTTGAGCAGGTTTATCAGCGTTGCTTTGTCGGTTGTGAGCGGACATTGCGTAAAACTTTCGCCTGCAAAAACTACTAAACCTATGCGGTCTGATATTCTTTCGGAGATAAATTGTATGGCAATTTTTTTTGCTGCTTCAATTCTGTCTGGTTTGAAGTCGCGCGCTAACATACTTGTTGATACGTCCATCGCAATTACAATGTCGATACCTTCGGTATCCATTGTTTCCTGTTGTGTGGACGAACGCGGGCGCGCCGCTGCTACAATTATTGCCGCTATTGCAATACATGTTAAGGCAAAAGGAATGTGCTGCAAATAATATCGCAATCCCTTTTTTACACGTGTAAACGCCAGCGTTGTAGATATTTGCAAAGATACTTTTTTGTGCAAAACCTTAAAGATATACCATGCAATCAGCGGTAAAATCAGAAACAGCAAATATAATATTTTTGGATATTCAAATTCAGACATTTGTTTCCTCCTTTGTTTTTTCTTCTGTAACTGATGTTTTTTCTTCTGTGTCGTCTTCTTTTGGCTGTGTGTTTGTTACAAATTCAAATGCCGTCTTAAACGATTCTTCGTTTTCGTCGGGTGACGGCTGGTATTTTGCAAATTTTGCAAGGTCGGAAGTATAAAACATCTCGCGTATTTTATCGAAAGAATACATTTCGTCAATTTTATTTTTCTTAATATCTGCAAGGATTTCATCTGAGGTTTTTTCCATCGCAGGTATCGAAAATCGACCTTCGATGTATTTTCTTATTATATCTGTAATTCGCGTATAATATAATTTCATTTTTCCCTGTTGCCACAATTTTTCGGTTCGAAGCGTGCTTAATTCTTTGAATGCAATGATATGAGGCGGAATTTTAGGTTTTGCTTTTCCGAAAAGAGGTTGTTTGTTTTTCCATCTTCTATACAGAATTATTGCTGCAATTACAAGCGCTATTCCAATTATTACTGTAAAAACCCAAAATAAAATTTCCTGCAGGGTAACAGGATAGCTTATCGGACTTTTTATATCATACATTTTGTATGTTAAAGTATCAACGGGAATTGTATTTACATGAAACTGAACAATATTTGACATTATTGTATCGGGATTTTCGATATTGTCAGGATTTTCAACAACGACAGGAAACATTATGAAATAATGACCGCTGTCGAATGATGTTATTATGTATTTTTTAATATATTCGGAAATTATATTTTGACTGCGAACGGTATCAATCGGCAATTCGCGAACAAGTTCAACTCCGGGCACAATCGTATCTTTTATTTGCGGAAAACTCGGAATAAGATACGGATTGAATTTATATTTAACGCTCAATGTTATGTGGTCGCCAATAAGTATGGTGTCTTTGTTTACTGAAAGTTCAAAGCCTTTTACTTCTTGTGCAAAATTTTGGTTTGCAAGAGTTAACATACATATTGTCAATACAATATATTTTACTGATTTTGTCATCGTTTTTTGAATAATTGTATTAAGGGTTTCACATAATCTTCGTTTGTGTTTATACTTACGTTGTCGATTCTGCATTTTGAAAGTATGTGATTCAAATTGTCGTTCAGTTTTTCCATTCTGTCTGCATAAGTTCTGCGTACCGATTTTAATGATGTATCAACAATAATTGATTTTCCTGTTTCCGCATCTTTGAGGCGAATAATTCCAACGTTAGGCATTTTTTCTTCGCGTGCGTCATAAATTCTGATAGCGGCGATATCGTGTTTATTACCTGCAATTTTCAAAGCATCTTCAAAATTTGGCTGCATGTTTTCGTCATTTGCATCAATCATATCGGAAAGTATAAATGCCGTACATGATTTTTTAATTACGTTTGTAAGAAATCGCAGGGCTTCCGAAACATTTGTTTTGTTATTTTCGGGTTCAAATTCAATAAGTTCGCGTATTATGCGTAATGTATGCGCACGTCCTTTTTTTGGCGGGATAAATTTTTCTACCTTGTCGCTGAAAAATATTACGCCGACTTTATCGTTATTTAATCCTGCCGAAAATGAAAGAACTGCGGCTATTTCGGTTGCCAAATCTTTTTTCAGTTTATTTGCAGATCCAAACATTCGCGAGCCGCTGACATCTACAAGCAACATTACCGTAAGTTCCCGTTCTTCTTCGTAAATTTTTACGAATGGAGTATTAAATCGCGCCGTAACGTTCCAGTCAATAGTTCTTATATCGTCTCCATATTGATATTCACGTACTTCGCTGAACGTCATGCCGCGTCCTTTAAAAGCGCTGTGATATTCGCCCGCAAAAATCTGGCGCGATAATCCGCGTGTTTTAATTTCGATTCGTCTTACTGTTTTTAATAGTTCTGTTGCTTCCATAGCGAAATAAAATATTCGTGAATTTTATTATTATTTTTTATGGCACTTCAACTACGTTCAATATCTGCGTAATTATATCTTCGGATGTAATGTTTTCGGCTTCGGCTTCGTAAGTCAATCCTATACGATGACGCAAAACATCGTAGCATACGGCGCGAACATCTTCGGGTATTACGTATCCTCGGCGTTTGATGAATGCATAGGCTTTTGCCGCCATCGACAAACAGATGCTTGCCCGCGGCGAGCCTCCGTATGCAATCATTGTTGTAAGATTTCCTATTCCATAATCGTTAGGCGTACGTGTTGCAAATACTATATCGACAATGTAGCGTTCAATTTTTTCGTCCATATAAACATCGCGAACAACATTACGCGCGCGGATTATATCTTCGGGTTTCAAAACCTGCGAAGGTTTAGGAAATTCGCCGCTTATGTTTTGGCGAATTATAAGTTTTTCTTCTTCTTTTTTAGGATAAGATATTACGACTTTAAGCATAAATCTGTCAACCTGAGCTTCGGGAAGCGGATAGGTTCCTTCCTGTTCTATAGGATTTTGCGTTGCCAATACTAAAAACGGTTCAGGCAATTTATATGTTTCATCGCCTATGGTAATTTGACGTTCCTGCATTGCTTCAAGCAAGGCGCTCTGTACTTTGGCTGGCGAACGGTTTATTTCATCTGCAAGAATAAAGTTTGCAAAAACAGGACCTTTCCTCACCTGAAACGATTCGCTTTTTTGACTGTAAATCTGCGTGCCAATAAGGTCGGCAGGCAGCAGATCGGGAGTAAACTGTATGCGGTTAAACTTGGCATCTACAATATTTGCAAGTGTATTGATTGCAAGTGTTTTTGCAAGTCCCGGCACGCCTTCCAAAAGAATGTGTCCGTTAGAAAGCAAGCCTGTAAGAAGGCTTTCTATCAAATGTTTTTGTCCCACAATAACCTTATTCATCTCGATATTAACTATATCGACAAAAGCGCTTTCGTGCTGAATTTTTTCATTTAGTTCTTTTATGTTAATTTCACCCATGTTATGTAAAGTTTTTATTTTTAATTACGGTACGCAAAGGTGATGTTTTTTTACAAAATACAATTTTAATAAATGTTAATATAGCAAAAATAATTGTAATACGAAATCAACAGGTTGCGACAAGTATAAAAATATGGAACGATTTTATAACTTGCATCGGGTTTATGACATAAAACTACACATTAGAGTTTAGAAATCAGAACTATGCATATAATCATTCTTTCCGATTTTTACGAGTAATGTTCACTGTTACACATCCATAAGTATTCTCCATTCTTGAGGATATAAATTGTTTGCACGAGCGCCGATATTTTTTATCCAGCCAAGCGCATTATTGTTGTAGCAGACAAGATTATAGCCTGTCGTTTTGCAATCGAACTGAATATTGTCCTTATGCAAAAATTTCAAAGCGGAATGTTTGTCGATATTTATTTTAGAAAATGCTTCTCTGTTTATGTCAACCGACAAGGCAAGCGCATGAGAAGGAATAAAATCATTGCCTTTTACAGTTCCGACAGTAAGGCAGGACGATAAACATTTTAACCGGTTTGATATAATATTTATTTCGTTTGCAAAGTTTTTTGGAATTGCTTTTACAATATAATCGTCGAGAATGAAACTGTATTTTTCGGCTTTAGTCAAATACGTGCGGACAAAGTCTAAATTTCTATGGATATTTCGTTGAATATGATTTTCCTTTGGGAGATTAAAATGCACAGAGTCGCCGTTTTTACGTATCATGCTCAGACAAAAGCCTTCTCCTTTTGTTTTGTGCGGATAAAAGCGATAAGAAAAAATTGAGGGAATTAGATTTTCGGTAATTTTCCATTCGTATTGAGTTTCGATGCGTAAACTTTTTGCATCAAAACTGTCAATCAGCCATTTGACATTTTCTTCATTTTCTTCGATATTGTAAGTACAGGTGCAATAAATGAGTAAACCGTCGGGTTTCAGTGCATTCCAAATATTTGCAAGTATTCGGCGTTGGCGTTCGGCGCAAAGTTTGACATTATCAACCGACCATTCTTTAACGGCATTATGGTCTTTTCGAAACATTCCTTCGCCCGAACATGGCGCATCAACCAAAATCAGGTCGAAAAAGTTATTTAATGACGAAAAATATTTCGGATCGTTGCTGGTTACTGCAACGTTTGAATTTCCCCATTTCAAAATGTTTTCGTATAAAATTTTTGCCCGACTGCGAATAGCATCATTTGCAACAAGCAACGAATTTTCGGGCAGAAGCGAAAGTAAATGCGTAGATTTTCCGCCGGGAGCAGCGCATAAATCCAAAGCAATAATTTCATTTTTATCTTGACAATATTGCTTAACAGCCTGTTCCAAAAACATCGAACTTGCTTCTTGTATGTAATACGCTCCTGCATGAAAATCGGGGTCGAGAGTAAACGCTGTACGCTGTGGCAAATAAATTCCGCTTTTGCACCATTTTACATTTTCGTTCCCGACAATTTCAGTAAATTTATCGGAATTTTTGCGTAAACTTACAGGAATTTCTTCGTTCAAGGCGTCGATAAAATCATTCAACTCATTACCGAGTATGCTTTTTGTTCTTTGTAAAAATATATCGGGGAGCGTTAACATTTATGTAAATTCAATGTGAATATCTTATTTATTATTAGTAGTTTATTTAATGAAAACAATATTTTGGAATTGAAAAGGTTAATATAAAATGGATAAAATTACCGATGTTTATTATGTAAAAACAATAAGAACAAGGCATAAATTTCCAAACGTCCGAGCAGCATAAATATTGGATACGTTAATTTTACAGTATCGGGCAATGTCGAATAATTTCCAAGCGAACTGTATTGTCCTATTCCGGGTCCTACATTTCCCATAAACGACAGAGATACCGAAAAACTCGAAAGTAAATCAATATTAAACATTGATAATATGAGAGTTGCAATAAAAGTAATAAACAGGTACAGCGAAATATATGTCATTGCAGACGATACGCGTCCTGCATCAATTATATTGTTTGCAATGCGTACCGACACAACAGCATTGGGATGTTGCCTCATTTTTAACTGCGCAATTATCGAACGCCACAATATGTAAATTCTGTCAACTTTTATTCCGCCCGAAGTAGAACCGGCGCAGGCGCACTGAGCCGAAAAATATATTAACACGCACATTGCAACAGGATGCCAACTCGTTGAGTCGGCTGTTGCAAATCCTGTAGTGCTTGCTATTGCTACAACCTGAAATGCGGAATTATAAACCGCATCAAAAAAATTGGAATAATTTCCGTTTATCAAAAGGCTTGCGGTTACAATCACTGTTCCTGCTCCAATCGTTGTCAGGTAAAATCTGATAATGGGCGAATTAAACATTGCCTTTGGACGTCCTGTAATTGTGGAATATATAACTCCAAAATGCATTCCGGAAATAATCATAAATATTATTATTATTATTCCTATGGGAAAACTGTTGAACGAAGCGATACTTGCATTTTTTGTACTGAATCCGCCGGTTGCTACTGTTGAAAAGGCATGGTTTACTGCATCGAAAAGGTTCATGCCGAATAACATAAGCAAGGCTGTTAAGATTAATGTTATGCCGAGATAAACCGAAATTATAACGCGTAGCAACTGTTGCGCCTTGAAATGAAAATTATCTTTTGCCAGCAATGAAACTTCGGCATTTGTCAATCGCACTTGAGTTGTATATTGCGATTGCAGCACAAGTAAGGCAAACATTACAATTCCTATTCCACCTATATAATGTGTAGCCGAACGCCAAAAAAGCAAACCGCGCGGAAGACTTTCTATGTCAGTTAAAATTGTTGCGCCTGTGGTCGTAAATCCCGAAACGCTTTCGAACCATGCATTGGCAACATTAAATTCTCCGCCCCACAAAACATAAGGCAATATTCCGAAAACGCAACTTATAAACCATGCAAGTACTACAAAAACATTTATTTCTTTATTGTTGAGATTAGGATTGCGCGGAACAAAAATAAATGGAAAACAGCCAACGGTAAAAGTGATGAATGCGCTTAACAGTAATGGAAAAAAATCAGCGCCTATGCCATCAAATATCGAAACTAATGCCGAAAGCATCATGAATATTGCATTTATCAACAATACAAAACTGATATATCGTACAATTAAACCTGGTCTCATTACATTGTTTCCTGTTTTTCTTTCTCGTATTTTTTAACAAGTTCGCTGATTTTTTTTATCTCGCTGTTGAGCGCCGAAATTTCATCTTTTGTTTCTACTTCAATATTATACGGAACACGCGTTTCGTTGAATGCATTTATACCTTTTACTATTTTCACCATTGGCGATATAAAATATATGTAAATGAAGTAATTGAGCAGAAAAATCAAAACAATGCAAGTCAAAATGGCAATAATCGCAGGCATAATCATTCTGTAATAATTATCGTTCATCAGCAATGAATTGCTTTCTACCGCCTTTTGATTTAACAGAAACAGTCGGTCTGTCAAATTCGCTACGTTTTTATATATTTCATTTAATTCGTTACAATGTTGCAAATATGATTTTTTTCTGTCTTCTTTTGCAAATTTTATAATATTATCTGCAATTGACATGTATTCGGCATAGCAGATATTAAGAGAATCCAAAATTTCCTGTTCGCCTTTTATCGAAACTCTGTTTTGCGCCTCGTCGTAAGCGGCTTTACAATCCGAAATATAAAGATTTAAAACAGAATCATTTTGCAGCGCTTCATAATCAAGCAGAATCATATTCTGATTGTACAGCAATCGTTGCATATTATGCGCTGCATGCATACTTTTAATGTTTTCGGACACTACAAGCGACACGGAAGAACGTATCCGCTGCATCTCAAAAACTATTGTAAAGCCTGCCAAAAGCAAAATAAATGCAACAATAGTGCAACCTGAAAATACTTTTTTACGAATATTCATTTTCTTTAAATTAATTTGCAAATATACAAAATAAATTATTAGTCGTTGATACCAAATTCAAAAACAGATAATATGCTAATAATAAATAAATTAAAATACACGACCAATAATGTAAATTTAAACAGCCTTTATTTAGTCGCTCCTTAATAAACACTTAAAACATTCATTATTAATATTTATTAGCGTAAATTATCGAATAAAAATACCGAGTTTTATATAGATACAGGCAAAAATTCGGCAAAATACGAACAATTGTTTTTTTCTATAAATATGTGTCCCGTTAGGAACAGTTTTTTTGTCATTGCAAAAATATCTGACAGAAAATTTAAGGTCTTATTATTATCTTTTTTATTCGTAAGGAGCGATTAAATAATTTAGACAGTTTGTAAGTACCGACTATTTATCGATAACAGCAACTAAATTATTGATACAAACAGTTTCAAATGTTTCGATTAATCATTTGTGATTCAAGTTAGTAGATTTAATATTTATCGTGCTTCAGTAGCAAACCGCTCAAAAAATCAAAAACTTCATTTGTTAAATTTTCTATTGCAAGCGGGATATTCCATTTATTTTTGTTTCGAGGTTCAATATAATTTGATATGGTACGAATTTGTAAAAATGGAGTTTTTTCGCATAGGCAAACATAAAAAAAAGCAGCGCCTTCCATTGTTTCAATATCGGCATTAAACATTTTTTTCCGTTCTGCAATTTGGTTTTCTTCGCCGCTTGTGGCATCAACCGTCAATCCGCATACGAGGTTCAGATTATTTCTGTTAAACTGTTTGGCATATTTACAAAACAGTTTTCCGTTTACAAAAGGATATTCGTTTGGATTTATAAACTTTTCATCAAAAAGTGTTGAAAATTTATGCGGATAAGTAATTCCCAGATTTCCGAAAATTTCGGTTTCGACAATAACAGTTGTCCCAATCGGCATATTTTTCATAAAACTTCCTGCAATGCCCACATTCAAAACCAAATCGAATTTTGTATTTTGCAATTTTTTTGTAAGCGTATATGCTGTAAATGTACAGCCCGTTCCTGTAATGCACAAATCAATATTGTGGTTTTGCATTGCTTTCGCTTTTTCGTCAATTCCCTGTAATTCAACATCTGTGGCTGCTGTTATTAAAACATTCATTTTGTATTTTAGAATAAAATTTTTAATTTATTTGTTATTGATTTTGCTGTTCTCATAAAAATCATTATAATTGCGTAAAATTAAAAAAAATATTGTACATGTTTGAAAATTTATCAGGATACGAAAATTTATCGGTCGAAAATACGGAAAAAACAGAACATCTTGCAGCTCATTATAAGGCAATTATCGACATTTTGGGCGAAGATTCTTTGCGCGAAGGTTTGCTCAAAACGCCTGTACGCATGGCAAAAACCATGCAGTTTTTAATGCAGGGTTATCAAATCGACCCTGTTGCGATTCTAAATTCGGCAAAATTTAAGGAAGAATACAAGCAAATGGTACTTGTAAAAGATATTGAACTTTATTCATTGTGCGAACATCATGTTTTACCTTTTTTCGGGAAAGCACACGTGGCATATATTCCTAACGGATATATTACAGGATTGAGTAAAATTCCGCGCGTGGTTGATGCATTTGCCCGTCGTTTACAGGTTCAGGAACGTTTGACGGTTCAAATTCGTAACTGTATTCAGGAAACGCTTAATCCGCTTGGCGTTGCTGTTGTTATCGAAGCGCAACACATGTGCATGCAAATTCGCGGAGTGCAAAAACAACATTCGATAACAACAACATCAGCGTTCACAGGCGCTTTTTTGAAAGATATTCGCACACGACAGGAATTTATACGATTGATTGGAAGTAATTTACACTGACAAAAATAAAAATTAAACAGTTGCTTTAATAAGTCTGCCTGCCATTTGTTATTTTATCGCAGGCGTATGTTGGCGGTAAACAGAATATTCATTGGGCGCAGTTTGTAACTGTACGACATGTAATACAAATCGTTGTACGACGAGTACGAATATTCGCGCGTGTCGAAAATATTGTTCCAACTTAATGTAAATTCAAATTCTGGTGAAATTTTGTAACGCACTGCCGCATCCATCAAAAACATGTTTACATATTGATTTACGCTTACCTGATTGCGCAAATGCTCGCCGATAATCATCAGGTTGATTTTTTTTGTAATCGGAATATAATAAGTAAAATTCTGTTTCAAATTGCGCATGAAAGGCTGTTCGATACTTTGAATGGTGGAACGTACTGCCGAAATCGAAATAGAATAATTCAGAATTTGGTCGGCAAAAGTTTCGATTTCAAAACTCGGATTAAACAAAAATGAAAGGTTTGAAAAAGGCATAAGTATCGAATTTTGTATTTGCTGCGACTTACTTTTTAACACGCTCCAATTCAGTTTGGCGCTGCAACGCTGCCAGTCGAAAATTTTCGATATATATCCGCTGACGCTTAGGCTTTGCGCTTTATTTTTACCTTCAATAATTTTATTAATTATTTGCGCTCCGTTTATTGTTTGTTCGCTTGTATTGTTGCTTGTAATGCTGCTGTACGATATGGTTGTGTAAGAAAAAATCGCTTTTATCGGATTTTTGTAATTAATTCCGAATATTGCTGTTGCTCTGTCGCTGCGTGGCAAGTCGCCATCGAAAACATATTGAGTGCGATAATTTTTCATTACGCCCGAAACCACATCGTAAATCGAACCTAAATCCGCCGATAAATTACCACCTGCCGTAAATTCCCAAAAAAAACCCGGCGAATATGTAAATCGCAGCGATGGTTCGAAAACTAGTCCCGAAAAGCCATCGATATTGTCAGAACCTGAAATGTTCATGTAATACAATGGCAACTGAAGGTTTGTACGCAGGCGTCCGCCCTGATACGACAGCGACGGCGAAAAATCAATCTTATGCTCGTTGCGCCTGAATATTTCGTTGCCTGTGCTGTAATTGTCAATTTGCAGGTCGTAGCCCGCCATGTAATTTACGTTCACTTTTTTTATACTGTGTCCGAAAGCCAGAGTATTGGCGCTTGTAAAAGTTTTTGTATCGGCAATTTGCGAAAAGTCGGCAAGATTGCCTGTTTGTGGCGAAATGCTGCTGCGCAATTCCTGCGGTTGCAGTTTGAATTTGTTGTTTGACGTAAAATGATAAGTTCGTTTTTTGGCGGTGCGGGCTATTATTTTGAACTCATCTCTTAGTTCAAAACCCGGCAGATGTAAGCGCTGGTTTATGCTGTCGCTGCTTGTTACGGTCGAATTTATTTTTTGCCAGTCGGCTTCGGCGCTCAGTTTATTTTCGAGAAACAGTCGAGCATCGTTTTTTGTGTATGTAAGATTTCCGCTGATTTTGTTTTGATAATTGTTTACCTCATATTTTTCGGTATAAGTATAAACGCTGTCTCCGCCCAGAAAATATTTTGTTGTTTGATTGCTTTCCTGTTCTGTTTCTTCGTTTCTGTAATCTATATTAAACCGCAGGTTTGATTCTTTTCCTGTTTTCCAAAGATTGTTGATGCTGAAAACATGACTGCGGTTGAAAAAACTTCGTTTTCTGTCAATATTGGGAGATGATATGAAAGGCGAATAAAATGCGGACGTATTTGTTTCGTCCATCATAATAATCTGTATGGTGGCAAAATTGTTGTAGATTTTAATATCCTGTCCTGTATTATTGGTTTTATATGTAACATAGGTCTGTATGTCAGGAGCGAAACGCATAGCCGAAAATTCGGCTCGCCACAGCAGCGGCGACGCTCCCAAGCCCGCCGTAAATCCGTTGCCTGTCCATTTGCCTTTGGCTTTGTCGGTAAGTTTTATATTCATTGCCGCCTGATCACTGAAACTTATATCCTGCAAGGCGCGTACAGGTTGATGGTTTTCCATTATCTCAACGTTTTTTACCGCATCTACAGGTAAATTTTTTGAAATTTCGCCGTAGCGCCCATCCATCAGGTTTTGATTTTCAACATAAAACCTGTTGATAGGCGTACCCTGATATTTTATTCCGCCTGTTTCTTTGTTTACTTCAATGCCTGGCATACGGTCGAGAATATCGACAAGCACGCGATCTTTTTCGCGCGTAAACTGCCCTGGGCTGTACGAAATGGTATCGCCGGCAGTGCGTATTTTTGGAGCAGTGATTTTTGATTCTTTCAGCACAAATTCCTTTTCATCAAGCGAAAAATTATTGGCCTGCGACTGCGGCGCTATGCGTATTTTTTGCTCGGCATAACCCAGATAAGCCACGCGCAGGTCGAGCGAATCGTTTTGTCCGCCGGTTTTTATGGAATATTCGCCTTTGCTGTTGCAAATAGACCAGGCTATTATATTGTCTTCGTTTTTTTGGTGCAGTGTAACGTTTGCTCCGCTCAGCAGTTCGCCGGTACGGGCGTTTTTCACAGCGCCGCTCAACACCATTTGCGCTTGAGCAGTGAAGCAAAATGTTATCAGTGTTAATATTAGTAAACCTTTTTTCATTTTATACTTAGATATATTAGAATTTAATGATTTAAAGGTTAAGGCTGAAAGCCTTATAAGCATTAGCGTAGGGCATCGCCCTACTTATAAAATCAACAAATAAGTAAAGCCCCAACGGGGCGCAAGCCTTATTTGTT
>JAITLJ010000183.1 GCA_031277925.1 Prevotellaceae bacterium
GCGTATGCTAAACGAACGGTGAGCAAAAACAAAAGTCCTGTTGCTATACAATTGGCACTTTTTTAGGGGAGGTAAGGTTTTATGATAAAACCCCAAATAACTAAAAATCAATATGCTAATAAACGAAAAACAGCTGATTTTAATGTTTGTCGGTCAGTAGTGAATTAATATATCTTGCTTTTTTTATACATTTTTTTAAAACGATTTAATTTTTACAGTACAAAAGTAGAGCCTGAAAATCATCTCGGCAATACCATATTTATGGTATTTTAAGAAAAATTACAACTGTTTTACAATTCGGTAATAAAGGAAACTTACTGTTTATGAACAAAATGACATTTATTTTTACATCAAAACATCATTTATTCTATACTCACAAAAATATCGGAAAATCTTAATCTGCAAAAAAATTATTTGTATATTTCTTCTATACATTTCGCCAAATATTTTTAATCGGTCTGTGTATAATGTTGAAAATTTTTGTATATTTGTGGCGATAATCTAATTATTATTAATTTAAAACAAAATAAAATTATGAAAATAAAAACTATATTTTTCTCTGTTGCTGTATTGTTTGCAAGTATCAGTGTAACGGCTCAAACCAAAAATGTGGATATAGACAATCTGCGTTATAAAGTAGAATACACAAATACTCCGGAAATTCCATTGAATCCTGTTTTATTCACATATTTCACGCAAGTGATAGCAACCAAACCTACCGAAAATCGCGCTTCGATGGACGAAGTAAACAGCATTATAAATATTGCAGGACAACGCAGAACAGATGATATCGAAAATTCATTTGTAAATGTTCTGGTTGAACTTGGCGACCTTATAATAGAAAAAAGCGATATTGCCGAGCGCAAAGAAGAATCGAAAGACAGAAACGGAAAAATCACTTCGGTCAAGTATTATTACAAGATAAATATAAATTACCGATTCAGCGGAGCATACAAGATTTTTCAACAAAATAAATTGCTTTACTCGGTATCGGTTTACGACCACAGTTTGCAAACTTATTCTTCGTCCGAATTTGCTTCGCGCAAAGATGCTTCAGAATATTGGAAAAACAACAGGGATGTGCTGATTTCACAATTTATAATAACGCTGTCAAAACAGGTTGCCTACAGCGCAAGCAGTTACGCATCCAGAAAATATGGATTTCCTGTAATAAGAACTACAGATGTCATAAAATCAATGGATGAAAAGAAACATCTTGAAAACGAAAAATTCAGAGAAATATGTAATAACTTGAAATCGGAATTTGAATCGATGACTTCGGAGCAAGGCGTGAGCAAAGAAAATTTGATACCAATAATAGATTATTTCAAATCGCTACCTGATAAATATACAGATACCAAACGAAAAGCCGACATAAAAATCAGATATGCCGCTTATTACAATTTGTGCAAAATATACTATTATCTCGATGAACCCGGAAATATTTACCAATATGCAGATTTACTGATACAAAATGAATATGATTACAAAGATGGCGAAAAATTGAAAAAAGAAGCAAATGAACTTAAATCAATACTTTCAAGAACAGAATTTCACACACGCCATTTCAATCCTTATGCTTATTTGGATGAATAAAATTACATTGTACAATCACTAATCGTTGCAGAAATAAATAATCGTTCTTTAATAAATGTTGAAACTGTTATTATTAATATTTATAAGCATAAATTATTAATAATGAACCGTTTCTACCCTTTTTAAGGAGCGACTATATAGATACAGATAAAAATTCGGCAAACACGAACAATTGTTTTCTACTATAAATATGTATCCCTGACGGGACAGTTTTTTCGTCATTGCACTAAATTATCTGACAGAAATTTTTAATGTTTTACCATTGTCTTTTTTTATTCGTAATACCAAAACGGCATCAAAATACCCTGAAATATAAAGATATTTTATTGATATTCAATTTACACAAATTACAGTTTGATGGTGTTTTGTATAAACAGATTAACCTATTTATTAGCAACAAATTACAAATAAAAAAGACGCGATTTTTTCGCGTCTTTCGGTTGAATACATTAAAATTTGATCATTTCACTGCGTTTACAATAGATTCAAACGCTTTGGGATGATTCATCGCCAAATCGGCTAAAACCTTACGGTTCAATTCGATGTGTTTTGCTGCGATTTTTCCCATAAATTCCGAATAGGTCAATCCATATTGGCGTACTGCGGCATTTATACGTTGAATCCATAATCCGCGAAATGTTCTCTTTTTTACTCTTCTATCGCGGTAAGCATAAGTTAAACCTTTTTCGTAGGTGTTTTTTGCTACCGTCCAAACATTTGCCCGAGCTAAGAAATTACCTCTGGTTAACTTCAACAATTTTTTTCTTCGAGCTCTTGATGCTACTGCATTTACTGATCTTGGCATAATTTTAAAATTTTTTGAATGTCGGTGTTCATGTTTGAATCTTTTTATTACCGTTCATTCTGGTTAAACAAATAATTATTTTTTTTAATTTTTTTCAACAAATGGTTTATTCGACCAAAAGCAATTTCATGCGTTTTTTGTCTGTCGAATTTACAAGCGCTGAATACGTTAAATTACGTTTACGTTTTTTTGTTTTTTTTGTCAAAATATGACTTTTGTAAGCGTGTTTCCGTTTAATTTTTCCTGTTCCGGTAATATCAAATCTTTTTTTTGCTCCGGAATTAGTCTTCATCTTTGGCATTTTATTAATATTTAATCGTTATTAAAATTCATTTAATTTTTCTTTTTTTGTTTAGGATTTACAAAAATAGTCATCCTTTTTCCTTCAAGTTTAGGCATTTGTTCTATTTTTCCGTATTCTTCAAGGTCGTTTGCAAAACGTAACAGCAATATTTCTCCCTGCTGCGTAAACAATATTGAGCGACCTTTGAAAAATACATAGGCTTTTACTTTTGCGCCTTCTTCCAAAAAACTTTTTGCATGTTTCAATTTAAATTGATAATCATGTTCATCGGTATTTGGTCCAAAACGAACTTCTTTTATTACTATTTTTGTCGCTTTTGATTTCTGTTCTTTTTCTCTTTTTTTTCGTTGATATAAAAATTTTTGATAGTCTTCAATTCTGCAAACAGGAGGCTGTGCGCTCGGTGAAATTTCAATCAAATCCAAATTCATTTGACGTGCAAGTTTAATAGCATCAGCAATTGTATAAATTCCGGGATTTTCGATATTTTCGCCTACAAGCCTTACTTTTGCTGATATTATTTCTTCGTTAATACGATTTTCCTCGTCTTTTCCTTTATTGTTTTGAATCTGATTATTGCCATTATTTCTTCTGACAAAACCCGGATTCGGTTTAAAGGGCTTTTTTTGAAAAGGTGTTGCTATTGTCTTGTCCTCCAAAGTTTAGTTTATATATTTATTTTAATATAGTTTTATGTTCTTTTTAATTTTTTAACGTTTCTTCTATTTCAATTTTAACGGTTTCTATAAATTTTTCTACCGTCATAATCCCTTTATCGCCTTCGCCCTGCTTTCTAACCGACACTAAATTTTCACTTGCTTCTTTCTCTCCAACTATCAGCATATAAGGGATTCGCTTCAATTCGTTTTCTCTTATTTTTTTTCCTATTGTTTCGTTTCTGTCATCAATGAAACCACGAATATCGGAATTATTTATGACTTTTAAAACTTTTTGAGCAAAATCGTTGTATTTTTCACTTACCGGCATAATCACAAACTGTTCGGGCGTAAGCCATAATGGAAATTTTCCGCTCGTGTGTTCAATCAGTACGGCGACAAAACGTTCCATCGAGCCAAAGGGTGCGCGATGAATCATCACCGGACGATGTTTTGCATTATCGGCTCCTGTATATTCAAGTTCAAAACGTTCAGGAAGGTTATAATCAACCTGTATAGTTCCCAACTGCCATTTTCTGCCTATGGCATCGCGAACCATAAAATCGAGTTTGGGTCCGTAAAAAGCAGCTTCGCCAATTTCGACTGTTGTCGGTAAACCTTTTTCGGCAGCAGATTCGGCTATTGCGCGTTCCGCTTTTTCCCAATTTTCGTCGCTTCCTATATATTTTTCTTTGTTATTCGGGTCTCGAAGTGATATTTGTGCTTCATAATTATTGAATTTCAATGTTTTGAAAATATAAAGAACAATATCTATTACTTTGCAAAATTCTTCTTTCAACTGATCGGGACGGCAAAATATGTGCGCATCATCCTGGGTAAATCCACGCACACGAGTAAGTCCGTGCAGTTCGCCGCTTTGTTCATATCGGTAAACTGTTCCAAATTCGGCTAAACGTAAAGGTAAATCTTTGTATGAACGCGGTTTGCTTTTATATATTTCGCAATGATGCGGACAGTTCATTGGTTTCAACAGAAATTCTTCACCTTCCTGCGGCGTGTGTATAGGTTGAAACGAATCTTTTCCGTATTTTGCATAATGCCCAGATGTTATGTACAGTTCCTTTTGTCCGATATGAGGAGTTATAACAGGCGAATATCCATAGTCTTTTTGTACTTTTCGCAAGAAATTTTCAAGTTTTTCGCGTAATGCCGCTCCTTTTGGCAACCAGAGCGGAAGCCCCTGCCCTACTTTTTGCGAAAATGTAAATAATTCCAATTCCTTGCCTATTTTTCTGTGGTCGCGCTTTTTTGCTTCTTCAAGCATTTGCAGATATTCATCCAGCATTTTTTTCTGTGGAAAAGTTATTCCATAAATACGTGTAAGCATTTTATTTTTTTCGTTACCACGCCAGTAAGCGCCTGCAATTGCTGTAAGTTTCACAGCTTTTATCATGCTGGTGTCGGGTAAATGAGGTCCGCGACAAAGATCGGTAAATGTGCCGTTTTCGTAAAATGTGATTGTTCCATCTTCCAAGTCGTTTATCAATTCAACTTTGTATTGATCGCCTTTTGCTGCGTAGGTTTTGAGCGCTTCGTCCTTGCTTACCGAACGACATACAAAATGTTCTTTTGCACGTGCAAATTCAACCATTTTTTCTTCTATTGCGGCTAAATCGGCTTCAACAAGATTTGTATCGCCAAGGTCAACATCATAATAAAATCCGTTTTCGATGCTTGGTCCTATGCCAAATTTGACTTGAGGATAAATGGCTTGCAAAGCTTCTGCCATAAGATGCGAAGATGAATGCCAAAATGTGCGTTTACCTTCGTCATCATCAAACTTATGAAATTTTATTTGCACATCGGTATTTATTGGTCGAGTCAAATCCTGCACTTCGCCGTTTACAGAAACAGAAAGCGCTTCCGCAGCAAGGCGCGGACTGATACTTTGAGCTATTTCCAAACCTGTTGTGCCTTCTTGATATTCACGTACGTTATTATCAGGAAATGTAATTTTTATCATTATATTTTTTTCATTAAAAAGCAGACAAAGGTACAAATAAAATTGATATTGAAAACTAATAAATAAAAAAAAATAAATTCTTACGAATAACAAATATCATAGCCGACAGGCTGTCATTTACCACGTCTTCAACACGTTCGTTGCTTAAACCGTACCATATTTCAATCAAAAGCATTTTAAAAAGCAGTATGCCTTTGTATGCCTGAAGTCCATCTTTTGTTTCATATAATAAACCAGCAACTATCAATTATAAACATAAGTAAACATTTGATTATATTGCAATTAATCTTTATTTTGCCCCAAAAGCAAAAAAATAAGAATAAAACATGAATAATATTTGGAAAATATCTGAAAAGTTTGAGTTAAAAAGTTATAACATAACATAAATTTAACACTGAAATAAAAAATTTTGACTTATAATTTATATTATAGGACAAAGTTAACTTTCGCAAAGATATATAATTATTTGATAATTGCAAATATCATATTTCTTAAAATATTTTAAAAATAATTTATAATATGCTAATATACAACAATTTAGCAGAGGATATAATATAAATTATAAGTCAAAAAAAATTATAAGTCAAAAAAATAATTTAATGTAAAGCCAAAAAATTATGAAAAAAATCCTTTCAGTTGCGTTTTTAACGCTTTTAAGTATGGGTGTAATGTTAGGGCAGACAAGGGTTACGGGCAAAGTAACCGACCTGAACACCAACGAACCCGTATCGTATGCATCGGTTGCCGTTAAAGGTTACAGTACCGCAGGTACATTTACCGACGACAATGGCAATTACACTATCAACATGCCTGATGGCAGTACTGTACTTGTAGTGAGTTATATAGGCTATAAGACACAGGAAATTGTTGTAAACAATCGCAGTATTATTGACGTAGTTCTTGAGCCTGATATTGCGCA
>JAITLJ010000043.1 GCA_031277925.1 Prevotellaceae bacterium
GAATAATATGACTCTTCAATATCAGATGACAGATGAAACAGGCAAATTTATTTTTAACACTTCTCGCGGAAAATACAGTCTGTTAATACGGCAATTAGGCGATACGCTTTATAATCAAAACATTGATATTGTGCAAAATGTTGATTTGGGCATTATAAAAGTGCAGCAAAATCCCGATGTATTGCAGGCGGCTGTTGTAACCGCAGAGAAAAAAATATTTGAGCGGAAAATCGACAGAATGGTATTCAATGTTGTTGACATGCCAAGCGTAGAAGGCGGAGATGTGATGGATGTTTTGAAAATAACGCCCGGACTAATGGTTAGTAACAGCAGCATTGAAATTATAGGAAAAAGCGGAGTTGATGTAATGATTAACGGCCGACCACTGCAACTTTCGGGCGAAGATCTGCTTAATTTTCTGAGAGGACTGCGCTCAAGCGACATACAAAGTATTGAAGTGATAACCACGCCGCCTGCCAAATACGAAGCCGAAGGCAACAGCGGGCTTGTTAATATTATACTCAAAAAAATTGAAAACAATACTTGGAGCGCTTCGGTTTTTGGCAACTACTATCAGGCAAAATACGCCGAAGGCGGAACAGGCGGCAGTTTCAACTATCGAAAGAAAAACCTGTCGTTTTACCTGAATTCTTCATATTATTTCGGGAAAGAGTTTAATGATAGTGAAAGTACTATTTTTTATCCTGAATTAAGATGGGAAAGCAAGGGGAATTATACGAATAATTCGAGATCAATCAACGCTCAGACAGGCTTTGATGTAGAAATTACAGACAAATGGACAGTCGGCGCTCAATATATGGGCAGAATTAGCCGTCCCAAACCAACCATAGAGAATGACCGGACAGATTTATTCGACATAACCAGTAATGCCGAAACAGGATCAATTATAACAAAATCAAATCGCAAATCAAAATCAGATATACATTCGGGCAATTTACATTCCATTATAAAATTAGATACTTTGGGCAGAAAAATAAATTTCGATTTCGACATTTTAACTTATAACAGCAACAGTAATTCAACTTACGCAGCAAACACAGGCGGCTCGCAATATGCCGAAATTCCCAACGGACTGCAAAGCGTAAACAATATTTTAGACCGAAAAATGACTAATTACGCTGCGCAGATAGATGTGGAACATCCATTTAAAAAATTCAGTCTGAACTATGGCATGAAACTTTCGTTTTCGCAAACCGACAATGATATTCACGTGTTTGACCTTGCTTCGGGCATTCCTGTGAACGACCCAAACCAGACAAACCGGTTTCTTTACAGAGAAAACGTACAGGCGCTTTACGTTTCAGGAAGCGCAACGCTGGGCAAATGGGAAATACAATTAGGATTGAGAGGCGAAAATACTCAATTTACGGGAAATTCGGTTACAAAAGATACCGTTTTCAAAAAATCGTATTTTGAACTTTTCCCTACTGCCTATATTACTTATAACCATAATGATAAAAATATCTTGTTTGCCGAATACGGCAGAAGAATTTCGCGTCCTAACTTTGACCATTTAAATCCTTTTCGCAGCTATTCAAGCCCATATTACTCTTTTGAGGGAAATCCCGAATTGCGTCCTATTTTACTTGATAATATCAGTATAGGATATGTTTATGACAATAAATTTATGCTCGCATTTGATTATTCAACAACAAAAGACAATTCGGGCGGAGGAATAGTATTGCTTGATACTGCTGGGGGATACACGCAGAGAGGCATACGTCTCAATTACTTTGATGATTACAGTATAGGAGCAAGAATTGTTTATATTTTCAGAAAACTGAACTGGTGGACAAGCAGCAATTCAGTCGGCGGATATTATGAACATTCCGATTCAAAAATATATCCGCTTACGCCCAAAACCGCCAAAGGTTATAGCGCTTACTTTCAAACATCCAATACTTTTTATTTCAACAAAGACAGAACAATATCCGCAGGTTTTGATTTTACGTATATGCCATCTCAAAATAGCACAACGTTGACACATAACTTCAAGCGCACGAATTTAAATGCTTTTTTAAGAATGTTATTTTTCGACAAAACCCTGTCTGTTTCTCTTAATGGAAACAATCTGCTGAACGAATATTCGTTTAACTGGCGCAGCGAGCGAAGCGGAATGTTAATATATTCCAGAGCGCACTATGATTTGCAATACATAAGGCTGTCGGTTTCTTACAGTTTCGGCAGTAAAAAGGTAAAGGTAGAGCAGCGCGAAGTCAGCAACAGCGAAGAAAGAGGCAGAATGAATTAATTTTTATCTGTTTTCTTCAACAGTTCTTCTATCAGGCGGAATTGAGATTCCGACAATTTGGAAATCTGTTCCTGTGTCTGCAAAACACGTTCCATTATGTCTTTATCAGATGGTTGAATATTAATAGTAGGAATAGTATTGGCAATAATATTATTTTCTATTTTATTTATACTTCGTTAGGTGCAATTTTGTGAGATGTTTATACTCCTGATTAACTCTGTTGAACTACGCTTCGGGATTCGCCCTTGCAATGACAAAGAAACCTGTCATTGCTGTTTTTTTGTTCGTAAGAAGCGGCTGTATAATTTTTCAGGCAGTAACAAAAAATGAATTGACAGGTAAAAACTGAATAATAAGGTTGTAAAATTTACAACTTTTATATGTTTCACATTTTATATTTTTATACTATATTTGTATTAATTTTGTTAATAAAACAACAATAATAATGAAAAAAAATACTTTGATGCTTATATTTATGTGCTTGACATTGGCAGGTAATGCACAAACTTTTCAAATATACGGTAAAGTAGCCGATGAAAAAGATAATCCTGTTGAATTTGCAGATGTATTGCTATTGCAGAATAATATGACTCTTCAATATCAGATGACAGATGAAACAGGCAAATTTATTTTTAACACTTCTCGCGGAAAATACAGTCTGTTAATACGGCAATTAGGCGATACGCTTTATAATCAAA
>JAITLJ010000055.1 GCA_031277925.1 Prevotellaceae bacterium
TAACATAAATAAATTTTAGAAATTAATTAAAAAATAAAAAATATGAAAAGAATTATTGTAAAAACAGCAGCGATAATGCTTATTTTGGCAGGCGTGATTGCCTGCGGGAAAGAAAAAGAAAAGGAAGAAAAATTTATAGAAATTCCATTAGATTATGGACTATGTCTTTGTGAAAACACACTGTTTCTCGGAGAACGAGTATACGAGAATATTTTAATGTTTGACCAGGCAAATACAATTTTTGATGAGATGAAAAACAGGGTTCCTGAAAAAGAAGGCATAAAGATGTTTGTAAGCGCAACTGTTAGTGTACCTCTGGTTCCTGGTATTTCTGCAACATCGGAACTATATGTTTTCACAGAAACATCTGATACGACATATAATATATGCAACTTTCCTACTGGTAAAATTACTCAAACAATTCCCGAAAATGGCTTGAGTATTTATATTGCTGGTGATGTATATGAGACTTGTACTCCACATCCGGATCGTTTCTATTATCGTTTAACATCATTAAAAATTCAACAACAATGAAAAAGACAATATTACAAACAGCAGCAGTATTGCTGATTTTGGCAGGAATGACGGTTTCCTGCGGGAAAGAAGAAAAACCTATAGAAATTCCATTTACAGAATATTCTTTGACAGAAACATTTTGGCAATGGAGTAATCTTGGTTACGATGGAAAAGTTATTGTAATCAACAGCAATGCAGAATTGGAAAATTATATTACCTGTACGGAAGGAACTTTCCCCGAAATAGACTTTTCTAACAATACATTGCTGATAGCGTGTGGAGCATCAACATGGAATGTGGGTTCAATAAATACAATAATATTAAAACACTCTACTACAGAATATGAGTTAAAAGTAACCATCTTTATGGGGAATGCTACAGTCGTAGAAAGATGGCATATTGCTATTATTATACCAAAAATATCAAGAATAACGGAAATTAATTTAAGAACTGATTATGTTCAACTTAATTTTTAAATGTCATGAAAAGAATATTTTTTATCTTATTGGTTTTTATTTGTGGATTTTTTTCACTTAGATCTCAGCAAAATACATATAAGGAAGTGTTTTATTACTATGCAGGAGAAAAGATTTTTCTAACAGAAAGAACGGACAAAGTTTTTCTAAAACTTACAAAAGACGTCAATAAAGAAAATTTGTTATCTTCGATAAATTCTGATAATCACGTAAGGTTGTCGAGTGAAATAAAACAGAGTGAATCTTTGCCTGATTTTCTAACTCTTGAAGTTTTAGAAACAAAAGTAGACAATATTTCATCAGTGATAGAAAGATACAAAGCAAATATTAATGTTGTTTCCGCGTCACTTGTATTGCAGTACAATGGAGTATTGCAAGGTTTAGCAGACGAATTTGTTGTGATGTTGAAAAAAAACACTTCCTACAAACAATTTCAAAATTTGCTTTCCGCATATCATTGTGTAATTGTTGAGGAAAACGAGTTTGTAAAAAATCAATTTTTGTTGTCTGTTACAAAAATCTCCACATTAACTGCTTTACAATTATCTAATTTGTTTTATGAAACAGAATTGTTTGAATTTTCCGAGCCCAATTTTATAATTCTGAATGCGTTTAACTCAAACGATACCTATTTTAACAATCAATGGGGATTAAAAAACACAGGGCAATACAATGGAACTTCAGGCATTGACATTAATGCAGAATCTGCTTGGGCTATTACAAACGGCAGTAGCAACATAAAAGTCGCTGTTATTGACGAAGGAGTAGATTTGACACATCCTGATTTACAAGCTAATCTTCTATCGGGTTATGATGCATCAGGCAATAATTCCGGAGGCGCTCCTGTCTGGAGCACAGATATGCATGGAACAGCATGCGCAGGAATTATAGGAGCAGTAAAAGATAATGGAAAGGGGATAAGTGGAGTCGCCCCGAATTGTAAAATGATTCCGATACATGTCAGTACTAGTGGCTCAGGAATACCTGTTGATTGGGCGGCAAACTCCATTCAATGGGCACAGCAAAACGGAGCAGATGTCATTAGTAATTCATGGGGCGGTTCTTCTCCTTATACTCCTCTAACCAATGCAATAAATACAGCTATCAACTCGGGACGTAATGGCAAAGGTTGTGTCGTAGTTTTTGCAACAGGAAATGATAATGCATCTTCAGTTTCTTATCCTGCAAGTTTATCAAGCGTGATTGCAGTAGGAGCAAATACACGAAACGGACAACGGGCAGATTTTTCAAACTATGGAACAATGTTAGATATTGTTGCTCCCGGAGTTGACATTTATACAACCGACATACAAGGAAGCGCAGGATACAATACTTCAAGCGGAACTGCGGGAGATTATTATGCAAATTTCGGAGGCACTTCCGCCGCCTGTCCTCATGTAGCCGGCGTAGCGGCTCTTATTCTTTCCATTCGTCCCGATTTAACGCAGGCGCAGGTGCGGCAGGCTATTGAGTCCACCTGCACCAAACTGTCGGGATACAGTTTTTCAACAAACAGCAACCACCCCAACGGCACATGGAACAGTCAGGTAGGTCATGGTTTGGTTAACGCCTACGCAGCGCTTCAGGCTGTTACTCCCGCCATTTCCGGACCTGAACGTATATCATGTACGGAAACAGGTATTTACAGTTCAAATATAAGCGGCACATGGACGGTTTCGTCTAATCTGCAAATTGTAAGCGGGCAGGGTACCAGTTCAATATCAGTACGAAAGAACAGCGAAAGTACATACGTAACCAGAGATGCTACAATTTCTATTGGCGATGTAACAAAGAATATTGCTATCGGACCGCCTTATGTAAGGTCTATTGATGGTCCGGGAATTGCAGGCAATGGATTGTATTATTTTGCACCAAATCCGTATTTTTCGTCATCAGTTGCTTCATGCGAATGGGGAGTATATCCCGCGAACACAGGGGCTTCTTCCAACCATGAAATAGTACAAAATATAAACAATTATATGGGAGTAAAAATTTATAAACCGGGGACTTATTTAATTACCTGTGCTTTTATAAGTCCATGTTCAGGTTCGCAAACTCCTGTTTATAAGTATCTCACTGTTACTGCAAACGACCTGAACACTACTTCGGCAATGGCAATCGACAGTCTGGAAACAGTGAACAGCGATTATTTGGAAACAAATGACGACTCGGCAAGGGATGGCGGCAACTATTCGGTGGCAACAGGCGGCTCGAAGCAGATTAAAGTTTCGTTCGACGGCGATTTGTCGGCAATTACGAAAGATATTGTCGATTACATGCTGATAAATCCTGTTTCGGGCGCAATAATGACAAAAGGAAAAATACCCTCGACAGGCGGCATACTGTCGTTCGACAATGTTCCGGCAGGCATGTACGTATTTATGATAGACACAGGCAATAAAAAGCCCGAAAGTTTTAAACTTTTGCTGCGATAAATTTAATTAACAACAAAATGAAATATTATACTTAATACAAATCAAATAACTTTAATTTTAAAAAAAAATTATGATGAAAAAATTAATTACTCTTGCCATTTTCCTGATTACAGGTATGGCAGCATTTGCACAACAGGCATTATGGGGAGGTCAAAACATTGTTTCTCCCGAAATAAATGCAGACAACACAGTAACATTTCGCTTGAATGCACCTCAAGCAATGAAGATTGAACTTGCAGGCGACTTTATTCCCACGCAAAAAAGGGAAACGCCGATGGGTCTTGTGGACATGCCCGGTTCCGTAGAATTAACAAAAAACGACAAAGGAGTTTGGGAATACACTACTCCCGAACCGCTGTCGCCCGAACTGTACAGTTATACTTTCGTTGTTGATGGCGTAAAAGTAACCGATCCGGGCAATGTGTACATGATTCGCGATGTGGCTTCGGTTACAAGCGTATTCATTATTGGCGGCGAACATGCCGACCTGTACAAAGTAAACAAGGTTCCCCACGGAACGGTTGCACGGCGCTGGTACGAAAGTCCGGGACTTAAACTTACGCGTCGCATCACCATTTATACGCCGCCGGGATACGAAACAGGCAAAGAAGAATATCCTGTGCTTTACCTGCTGCACGGCGCAGGCGGTGACGAAGAAGCATGGATAGCGCTTGGTCGCTCTTCGCAAATCCTCGACAACCTTATTGCACAGGGCAAGGCTAAACCCATGATTGTAGTAATGACAAACGGCAACGCCGGACAGGAAGCCGCTCCGGGCGAAGCTGCCGAAGGTTTTATACGACCATCTTTCATGGGAGCTACACGAATGGACGGCGAATTTGAAGCGAATTTCCCCGATATAATGAAATTTGTAGAAACAAATTACCGCACAATAAAACAAAAATCGGCGCGCGCAATTTGCGGCTTGTCGATGGGCGGATTCCATTCGTTACACATATCAAAACAGTATCCCGACATGTTTGATTATGTAGGACTGTTTTCGGCGGCTGTTATGCCGCGCGAAGGCGTAACTTCCGAAATTTACCTGAATACAGATGAAAAACTCAAAGCGCAGTTCGACAAAAAACCAAAACTGTACTGGATAGCAATAGGAAAAACCGATTTTCTGTATAAGGCAAATCAGGATTACATTAAATCGCTTGATGAAAAGGGATACAAATATGTTTATTACGAAACAGGAGATGGACATATTTGGCGCAACTGGCGAATATATCTGTCGGAATTTGTACCAATGCTGTTTAAATAAAATATGATACAGTTTCAGCTTGTGTATTTAATTATGGTTTAATGATAAAACAGCAATGGCTTGTCCTCTCAGCCACAAGATGGCAGTAAAAAAATAACAGTAAAAGACTTGTCCTGTCAAGAAAAGCATATTGGTGAAAAAATTAACAGTAAAAATTATGGCAAATAACGAAAAAACAAGCGTAATAGTCGAACTGTACGATTTGACTATTACCGACCGCAAAGACGACCGTTTTGGTCGTGTAGTAACCAGCAAATCGCTGAAAGAAGACGATTTGATTAACATTGCAGTATCGCGCCGCACCGACCTCAGTCCAACCACGCTTCGCGCTTCGCTCGACATTCTCAAAGAAATAGCAATCGAAGAGATAGTGAGCGGTTCGAGCGTATATTTCGGGCTTGGCTATTTCAGCCTCGTTGTCAACGGCGTATTTATTGGCGACCACGCCAAATGGGATACAGCAAAACACAGCCTTCACGTGAAGGCTTCGGCATCATCCGAACTGCGCGAAGCGATAAAAGCAACGCATGTAAACGTGCGCGGCATGTCGCAAAGCGGTATAGTTATCAACAATGTACACGATGTGGTATCCGGCGAAGACAATATGCGCCTTACACCGGGCGGCGGCGTAAACCTGCAGGGCAGCAGAATAAAAATTGCAGGAGAAAGCGCCTATAACGGCATCTTTATTATCAATCAGGATACGCAGGAAGTTACGACAATCGCCGCAAACGCTATTCTCGTAAACGACCCATCGAAAGTAAGTTTCATCGTTCCGTCAAACCTGCCTGCAGGCGATTACAAGTTAAGTATTACTACGCAGTTTTCGACCGGCGCAAAATTGCTCAACGAACCGCGTACTTACGTTTTTGATTATGTGCTAACAGTATGAGCCTGATATGATGATAAAACACGCGAGGCTGTGGGAACATCGCACGCGAGGCTGTGGACATGACTGCTGTTGAAGACAGTTAAAAATGACAGTTTCCCGCTGTACTCGAAATAACAACATAAACAAATCAGTAAACAGATAAATAAAATGAATTATAATCTTTTTAAAATTTTATTATTATGATAAAAAAAATAATTTTAACAGTTTGCCTTGTCGCATGTTGCGGTTTGGCAAAATCACAGGATGTGAAATTGGAAAGATCAAATGTTGACGAAGTGATAAAAGCCATGACGCTTGAAGAAAAAGTTCAACTTTTGATAGGAACAGGCATGGCAGGCATGTCGGGCAACAGCGCAGTTGTAGGCTCTACACAGGCGCTTGTACCGGGCGCAGCCGGCACAACACAGCCGATTTTGCGTTTAGGTATTCCGTCAATAGTGCTGGCAGATGGACCTGCCGGACTGCGTATTGCACCCAAACGCGAAGGAAGCGGCGACACTTATTACTGTACGGCATTTCCGGTGGCAACGGCATTAGCCTCTACATGGAACGCCGAACTTGTAGAAAATGTAGGATTTGCAATGGGAAACGAAGTGTTGGAGTACGGCGCCGATGTACTGCTGGGACCGGCACTGAACATTCATCGCAATCCGCTTTGCGGACGCAATTTTGAATATTATTCCGAAGACCCTTTGCTGTCGGGCAAAACGGCTGCGGCAATTATTCGCGGTATACAGAAAAACAACGTAGGAACATCCATCAAACATTTTGCCGCAAACAATCAGGAATCCAACCGCATGGACAACGATGTGCGCATAACGGCAAGAGCCTTGCGCGAAATCTATCTTAAAGGCTTTGAAATAGCCGTGAAAGAAGCCAGCCCATGGACAGTAATGACATCGTACAATTACATCAACGGAGTATATTCGTCGGAAAGCCGCGAACTGCTGACAACTGTTTTGCGCGATGAGTGGAAATTCAAAGGAACAGTAATGACCGACTGGTTCGGAGGACGAAATGCTCCTGCACAGGTGCATGCCGGCAACGATTTGCTGATGCCCGGCAGAGCCGACCAGTATAATGCAATTGTGCAGGCAGTGAAAGATGGCAAACTGTCAATCGAAGATGTAAACGTTAATGTAAAGCGTATATTGAATTTGATACTTGCTTCGCCACGTTTCAATCAATATAAATATTCAAATAAACCCGACCTTAAAGCCAATGCCGAAATTACGCGTCAATCGGCAACGGAAGGAATAATACTGCTTAAAAACAGTTCGGCTTTGCCGTTTGCATCATCCGTAAAAAAAATAGCAACATTCGGCATTACATCTTACGATTTTATTTCGGGCGGAACAGGCAGTGGCGATGTGAACGAAGCATATACCGTTTCGCTGGGCGATGGACTTGTAAATACAGGTTACCAAATCAACGAAGAATTAAAAACGCTGTATCTTAAATATATCGCCGATGAAAACGAAAAAAACAAACCCGACCCAAGCAACAGATACGCAATGTTTATGCCTAAAATTCGCCCCGGTGAATTTGTTCCCGATGCAGATATTTTAAATAAAACAGCAAAAGAAACAGATATTGCCTTGATTACCATAGGTAGAACTTCGGGCGAATTTATGGACAGAAAACTTGATAACGACTTTAATTTGTCAGATAACGAACAAAAACTTGTACAGGAAGTATCTAATGCATTTCATAAAGCAGGCAAAAAAGTCGTTGTGATTTTGAATATAGGAGGAGTAATCGAAACTGCATCGTGGAAACAGCATCCCGACGCCATAGTCTTGGCCTGGCAACCCGGACAGGAAGGCGGAAATTCGGTTGCTGATGTTTTATGCGGAAAAGTAACTCCTTCGGGCAAACTGCCAATGACGTTTCCTGTAAAATATACAGATATAGCATCTTCGGCAAATTTTCCTCTTGATTATACTCCGCAAATGAATTTTGGAGGCAGCGTCAATACTGAAAAAAAATCAGAAGTCCGAAACATAGATTTTACATACTACGAAGAAGATATTTTTGTAGGCTATCGCTATTTTGACTCATTCGGCAAAGAAGTTTCGTATCCGTTTGGCTATGGTCTGTCGTACACAACTTTCGACTACGAACAGCCTGATATTAAGCAGGTCGAAAATAACTGCACAATAAGCGTAAAGGTTAAAAATACAGGAAAAACAACAGGAAAAGAAGTTGTGCAACTGTATATTTCCGCTCCGAAAAACGACAAACTGCCAAAGCCGGCAAAAGAACTGAAAGCATTTGCAAAAACAAAAGAGTTAAAACCCGGCGAATCGCAAACAGTTGAACTTAAAATAAATATTTACGATTTGGCATCATTCAGCGAAACCGAAAGCGCATGGGTAACCGATAACGGCGAATATAAATTGTTGATAGGAACTTCGTCCAATGACATTAAAAAAACATTGAATTTAACCGTTCCAAACAAAGTAATCGAAAAAACGCATGACGTTATGAAACCCGAACATACTGTAAACGTATTGAAAAACTAACCATAAACTGGTTTTTTTAGTAATAGATTGTTTTACATTAAGAGGTATTTCAAATAGAAATGCCTCTTTTATTTTATGAAAATTACGACTTTCAGCCTGTACACAGAGGGATATTTTTAAATTCTTAAATCTTTAAATTGCGGAGCGCAGCGAAGCCTGTCCCGTTAGGGACTGAATATTAGTAGAAATTTTGCAGCAGAAAAGTTTACGTGCGGAGCGCCGGCGGTTTTTCAAGTCATTTGGGGCAACCCGCACGCAATGCACGGAGAGATTTCATTTTTACCTTAATTGTTCTTTAAATCTTAAATTTTAAATCTTTAAATTGTGGAGTGCAGCGGAGCCTGTCCCGTTAGGGACTGAATATTAGTAGAAATTTTGCAGCAGAAAAGTTTACGTGCGGAGCGCCCGGCGGTTTTTCAAGTCATTTGTGATAAACCCGCACGCAATGCACGGAGAGATTTCATTTTTACCTTAATTGTTCTTTAAATCTTAAATTTTAAATCTTTAAATTGCGGAGCCTGTCCCGTTAGGGACTGAATATTAGTAGAAATTTTGCAGCAGAAAAGTTTACGTGCGGAGCGCCGGCGGTCTTTCATGTCATTTGGGGCAACCCGCACGCAATGCACGGAGAGATTTTATTTTTACCTTAATTGTTCTTTAAATCTTAAATTTTAAATCTTTAAATTGCGAAGCAAACGAGGCGAGTTCAACGATTTTATCCAATGACATTTTTATTCGTTTGTGTGCGATTCAGAAATTTAATAATATCTTTGCGGGCAAAATTGAACTTATTTTATTAAAATTAAAAACAAATTATGCCAAAAATTTCAAAGAAAGGTGAATCAATGCCGGCATCGCCAATTCGTAAATTGGTGCCGTATGCCGAAGCAGCAAAAAAGAATGGAATAAAAGTTTATCATTTGAATATCGGACAGCCTGATATTATTACGCCTCCATTAGCGTTGGAAGCCGTAAAAAAATATGATGCCAAAGTTATAGAATACAGTCATTCGGCAGGTAACGAATCGTACCGAAAAAAACTTGCAAAATATTATCAAAACACAGGAATTAATATTGACGAAAACGATATGATTATAACAACAGGCGGTTCGGAAGCAATTACTGTTGCAATGATGTCGTGCTTGGACGCGGGCGACGAAATTATTATTCCCGAACCGTTTTATACAAATTATAATGCATTTGCGCTTCAGGCCGGAATAAAAGTTGTGCCGATAAAAACTACCATTGCCAACGATTTTGCGCTTCCTGCCATCGCCGAATTTGAAAAAATCATAAGTCCGCAAACAAAAGCAATAATGATTTGCAACCCAAACAACCCAACCGGCTATCTTTATTCGGCTATAGAACTCGAATCGTTACGACAGATAGTTTTAAAATACGACTTGTATCTTTTCGCCGACGAAGTTTATCGTGAATTTTGTTATGATGGAAATTCGCATATTTCGTGCATGATGCTTAAAGATATTGAACAAAATGTTGTGCTGATAGATTCGGTATCAAAACGATACAGCATGTGCGGCGTGCGAATAGGAGCGTTGATTTCCAAAAATAAAAATGTTGTTGAAACAGCAATGCGTTTTGCACAGGCTCGACTATGCCCGCCATCTTATGGACAAATTGCCGCCGAAGCCGCTCTTGAAACTTCCGCAGATTATTTTACCGATGTTTACAACGAATATATTATGCGGCGAAATTATATGGTCGAAGCTCTCAATAAGATAGACGGAGTATATTGTCCCAAACCGAAAGGAGCATTCTACACAGTTGTAAAATTGCCTGTTGATGATTCCGACAAGTTTGCACGCTGGTTGCTTGAAGATTTTGAATATGAAAAACAAACCGTAATGGTAGCGCCTGCAACAGGTTTTTATGCAAGCGCAGGAACAGGCAAAAATGAAGTTCGTATTGCGTACGTTTTGAAAATAGAAGATTTGAAAAATGCTATAATATGTCTCGAAAAGGCATTGAAAGTATATCCCGGAAAAGTTGTTGAATAAAGATTATTACGTTTATTTTAAGTATATTACAGGTTTGTATGTATTCGTAAGAAACAACTGAATAGTTTCAATATTAATATTTATGAGTACAAATTGTCGCATAACAATACCGAGTTTTATACAGATACAGGCAGAAATTCGGCAAAATACGAACTTGTTTCTTTATCTTCTTTTGTCTTGATACACAAAAAAAGCAGAAAGAAATAATTGTCCGAAATTTTTAATGTTTTAGCTTTGTCCTTTTTTTATTCGTAAGGAGCGATTAAGCATTGATTAATTTACTTCTTTTATTATATCCATACCTCGTATTATTGCCTGTTCGTTCATTGGTATTAAATGATGATGGCGCTCGGGCAAAGATTTTTTTAATCCTGCAATTACATTATCCATTTTTACTATCGGTTTTACTTTCAAAAATCCGCCAAGCACAATCATATTGAACGCTTTTGCATTTTTCATGCGGGCTGCTTCTTCGGCTGCCTCTATTGTATATATTTTAATATCTCTGCGTGTTGGCGGATGCGTAATTCCGTTAGGGTCGTAAATCAGTACGCCGTCCGGTTTCACTGCATTTTCAAATTTATCAAGCGATTGCTGATTCAGTATAATTGCCGTATCAAATGTATTTACAATCGGCGAACTGATTCGGTCGTCGCTGAGTATTACGGTAACATTTGCCGTACCGCCGCGCATTTCGGGTCCGTAGGATGGCATCCATGTAACTTCCTGATCCTGCATGATGCCCGAATAAGCCAGAATTTTGCCCATCGAGAGAACTCCCTGACCGCCGAAGCCTGCTATTATAATTTCTTCTTTCATAATTATATTTTTTATTTGTTTTTTAATAAATTTGATTAATTTTTAATGTTGAACAATAATTGTCTGTTCCTTTATTTTTTCATTGTTTGCAATAATATTTAGATAGTAAACGCCATTTAGCAGTTTTGATGTATCTATTTTTATCTGCTGCTCTAATGACGAAAAATCCTTACTGTAAACTAATTTTGTAGTACTGTGGCTGTTTTTAATATTATTGTTTTCATTTTTCTCTTTTTTGTATCAACCTGTAACGGGACAAAACAACAATTAACAATTATTAATTATTAAATATCTTTCATATCGCCCAGCGGATATTCGGGGAACATATTGTCGATCATCCACTGATTTGCGTCAACGGGCGTCAGTTTCCAGCCTGAGCTGCAAGTGCCTACGACTTCGACAAATGATGTTCCTTTTTTCATCATCGAATTTTCGAATGCCTTGCGTATTGCGCGTTTTGTTTTGCGTACTGTTACAGGGTTATAAACTGTTTGGCGCGTTACGTAGCATGTGCCCGGCAGTTGTGCAATAAGTTCGGTAATTTTGAGCGGGTAGCCGTTGAGTTCTACATTACGTCCGTATGGCGTTGTAGCGGTAACCTGTCCTATAAGCGTTGTTGGCGCCATTTGTCCGCCTGTCATTCCGTAGATTGCATTATTTATAAATATAACGACAATATTTTCGCCTCTGTTGCAGGCGTGCATGATTTCGGCTGTTCCGATTGATGCAAGGTCGCCGTCGCCCTGATAGGTAAAAACATATCTGTCGGGGTTTAGTCTTTTTGCGGCTGTAGCAAGCGCCGGCGCACGTCCGTGAGCGGCTTCGAGCCAGTCGATATCTAGATAGTTGTATGCAAATACGCCGCATCCTACGGGCGACACACCAATGGTTTTGTCCTGTATTCCCATTTCGTCTATGACTTCGGCAATAAGTTTGTGTACCGTGCCGTGCGAACAGCCGGGGCAATAGTGCATAATGTTTTCGGTTAATACTTTTGTGCGTGAATAAACCAAATTTTCGGGTTTTATCATTTCCTGTGCTGTCATTTTTATTTCCTCTCAATTAAATTTTCAACTGCGTTTAATACTTCTTCGGGCGAGGGAATCATTCCTCCCACGCGACCGTAATGTTCTACTGGAATTTTACCGTTTACAGCCAAACGTACATCTTCAACCATTTGCCCTGTACTCATTTCAACGGCAAGCACGCATTTCAGCTGCGGCGTTAATTCCTGAATTGCCTTTGACGGATATGGAAATAAAGTTACAGGACGAAGCAGTCCTAATTTTATTCCTTTTTCGCGTGCAAGTTCTATTGTTTTCTGGCTTATGCGCGCCGACGAGCCATAGGCTACGATGAGATATTCGGCGTCGTCGCACATGATTTTTTCGTAACGTGTTTCGTTTTTTGTTACTTCGGCATATTTGGCTACAAGTTTTTGATTGAATTTTTCCTGTTTGGCCGAGTCAAGTTCGAGCGATGTTGCTATATGGCGTTCGCGTGTTGACGGTTTGCCTTTAACAATCCACGAGCCGTATTTTTTTTCTATCTCTTCATTTGTCCAGCGCGGTTTTTCGGGCGATAATTCTACTTTTTCCATCATTTGACCTATCATTCCGTCCGACAAAATCATAACGGGATTTCGATATTTAAATGCAAGTTCAAATCCCAAATCGACAAAATCGTTCATTTCCTGAACCGAAGCGGGCGCAAGTACGATTAAGCGATAGTCGCCATGTCCGCCTCCCTTTGTGGCCTGGAAATAGTCGGACTGTGCAGGCTGTATGGTTCCAAGCCCCGGACCGCCGCGAACTACGTTTACAATCAAACAGGGAAGTTCGGCGCCTGCCAGATATGTCAAACCTTCAGCCATAAGGCTTATTCCGGGACTTGACGACGATGTAAAAACTTTTTTTCCGGTTGCCGCTCCGCCGTAAAGCATATTTATCGAAGCCACTTCGCTTTCGGCTTGAAGTACAACCATTCCTGTGGTTTCCCAAGGCTTGAGTTCCATAAGGGTTTCCATAACTTCGGACTGCGGAGTAATGGGATAGCCGAAATATCCATCGCATCCGCAACGAATAGCCGCTATTGCTATAACCTCATTGCCTTTTAATAATTTGTATTCTCTTTTTTCCATATTTTTTTTTGTTTTAGTATTTTTATGTTTTTAATGATACACATCTTTGCATAACAGATTTATTTTTAATGTTCAGTACTTCTTATACATTTCCCTTTTCTTTTGCTTCGGCGACCGGGTCGATAAGCATTTGTGTATTTTGCGCTGCTAACAGGCAAATACAAAATATTACTGCTATTCTACCTTAACTCTGTAAACAGTTATAACCGTGTCGGGGCATACTGTTGCGCAGTTTGTACAGCCTGTGCATGTGTCGGGATTCACCATTTGCATGTAGTTATAGCCTTTGCCGTTCACTTCGCGCCCAAGCGCTATTGTTTTTGTTGGGCATGAGGGAACGCATACTCCGCAACCTTTGCATTTTTCAACGTCCACTACTATTGTTCCTTTGATTTTTGCCATTTTTTTATGTTTTTTAGTTTTACAAATCTAATATTTTAATATTATGTACAGTTATTTTTTAGAATAATTTTCATTAAAAGCAGCCAAACGCTGGTTTAGAACAGGAATCTGTTCGGGTTTTATCTGCGCCGAGCAGGCTCGCACACCATGTTTTTTGCTGCCTGTGATATTCAGCGCCATTGCACAAATACCGTGCGCTATAAGTTTGGTAAGCAATTCGCCGCTTGTCATATCGCCATAGGTTATTGTGAAATAAAATCCATCGGCAACAGGTTCGTCAATATCTTTATCGTAAACTATTGTGAAGCCGTTTTGCAAAAATATTTTTTTCATTTCTTTTGCCATGTCGCCATATTTTTTGATATGAGAAACAAAGTCCAGCGAGCCTTCGTTGGCAGCCTTGAACATTGCGGCAAGAGCGTGCTGAGCCGAATGTGAAGTTCCCGAACTCAAAGCGTAAACAGTGCCGAAAACAAATGCATGTCCAAACAAATCGGACGAATGATAGCGAAGCAAATCGGGCGCTTTTGTGTTCCACAGTTTATCCGAAATTGCCACTACGCCGATGCGTTCGCCGGCATAACTGAACGCTTTCGAACTAGATATGCACAGTACGTAACGGTCTGCATATTTTGCCACAGTAGGCTGATATGGCGGCACGCCGGGCTTGCCGTAATCTTTACGAAAATCCATTGCAAAATAAGCCAGATCTTCTATAACTGTAACTTCGTATTTATTTGCCATTTTGCCTATTATGCTTAATTCGCGGTCGGTAAAACATATCCAGCTCGGATTATTCGGATTTGAATATAATATTGACGAAACTTTACCATCGCAAAGCATTTCTTCAAGTTTATCCTGCAATTTTTCGGCGCGGTAATCGTAAATATCAAACGAGCGAAATGATTGCCCTAACAGTTTGCACTGAACCTTTTGCACCGGAAATCCGGGGTCGATAAACAGCGTGCCTTCACGGTTTTTATACATTCTGTTGATTGTCAAAAAACATGCTATCCCTGCCTGCATCGAACCCGCCACAGGTACGCAATATTCAGGAATAATGTCAACATCTAAAAAATTTTTCATAAATCGCGATGCTTCGTTTTTTACTTCGTCAATTCCTCTAATATTCGGATACAAAGCAGCAACGCCATTTTTAAGCGCATCTATCTGCGCATTTATGCCAACACTTTCGGGCGGTAATCCGGGAATTCCCATTTCCATGCGCACAAATTGCAAATCAGTTTCTTTCTCAATATCATCTATCATGCGAAGCAACTCGCGAATAGAGGCTGTTTCTATGGAATTTATTCCCTGTTCTTTTAGTTTCTTGTTAATTATTTCAAACGGAACGAGCATTTTACATATATTTACATTTCGAAGTACAAATGTATGAAAATAAAATTAAAAACACAAAAATAATATTTATTTTATGATTTATAATTTATTATTTTGTAAATTTAACAATGCTAATGCAAAATTAATCAACCATCTTTGTGAATAGTCAAATAATAAACGGTAAATTGGTAGAAATAAAATTTCTTTGTGCATTGCATGCGGGTTGCTCCAAATGACTTGAAACGCCGCCTCTGCTCCGCACGTAACCTTTATTACGGTAGAATCTCTACCAATATTTTGCCTCTGGCGATCTTTTCATTTAAATAAATCGTTTTAAAGGTTAAATATCAATAAAATTTGTAACTTTGCTTAAAATTTTAAAAAATATTTGTCAAATGAAAAAAATTATATTTATGCTGTCATTAGGATTGTCGCTTGTTTCGTGTAGCGATAAAAAATCATGCGAAAATCCATTTTTATGCCAATACGATACACCGTTTGGCGTGCCTCCGTTTAATAAAATTAAACCTGCTCATTTTATTCCTGCGCTTGATGAGGGAATAAAACAGCAAAATGCCCTTATTGATTCAATAATCAACAGCGCCGCTGTACCCGATTTTGAAAATACAGTCGTGGCTTTTGAATTTAGCAGCGAACTTTTCGACAGAGTTTATCTCACTTTCGAAAATCTAAGGTCGTGCAATGCCACCAATTCGCTTGATGCAATTTCGGAAGATATTATAAAGAAAGTATCGCAACATCACAACAATATCAGTCTTAATGCCGATTTGTTTAATAAAATAACACAGGTTTACGACAAAAAAGATGAACTTGATTTGAACCGCGAACAATTGATGCTGCTCGAAAAAACATACAAAAACTTTGTACGCAATGGAGCAAATCTCACAGAAGAACAAAAAGCCGAAATACGGCAGATAAACGAACGCCTGTCGTTGCTCAAACTTGAATTTGAAACAAAAGTGCGAAACGAAACCAATGCATTTCAACTTACAGTTGACAATATCGAAGACTGCGAAGGTCTGCCGCAATCAATTATTGACGTTGCAGCCGAAACGGCAAAAAAACGCGGACTCGAAGGCAAATATGTTTTCACTCTCGACCGCGCCTGCATATTTCCATTTTTGCAAACTGCAAAAAAACGCGATTTGCGCGAAAAAATATTTAAAGGCTACATTATGAGATGCGACAACAACAATGCAGACGATACCAAACAAAACATAGCCGAACAGGTTGTTTTGCGAACAAAAAAAGCTCAAATTTTCGGGTATAAAAATTATGCCGAATATGCGCTCGAAAATAAAATGGCAAAAACGCCCGAAGCCGCAACCCAATTATTGTTGCAAATATGGGAACCTGCATTGCAACTTGCAAAACAGGAAGCCGCCGATATTCAAAAAATGATAAACGAAAGCGGCGAAAAATTTAATCTCGAACCATGGGACTGGAATTATTACGCCGAAAAAATTCGCATTGCAAAATACGACCTGAACGAAGAAATGCTGTTGCCTTATTTCAGCCTCGACAATGTTTTACAGGGCGTTTTCGACGTTGCGCTGAAACTTTACGGACTGCAATTTATAAAACAAAACGATATTCCAGTTTACAGCGAAGACGTTGTTGCATACGAAGTACAGGAAGCCGATGGAAAACTTGCAGGCATCCTGTATTTGGATTTTTATGTTCGTCCGACTAAGGGAGTTGGAGCATGGATGACAGAATTTCGCACGCAGCATCGCACTTGCGTGAAAGATGAAAAAACATCCGAAAACAATATAATTGATGTGCGTCCCATAGTTTCGCTTGTTTATAATTTTGCACGCCCTGCCGCCAATAAACCCGTTTTGCTTAACCTTGACGAAGTTTCTACCGTTTTCCACGAATTTGGACATGCACTCAACGGATTACTGTCGGACTGCACATATCCAAGCCTTGCAGGAACAAACACGCCAACCGATTTTGTTGAATTGCCATCTCAAATAATGGAAAATTGGGCTTTGTTGCCCGAAGTGTTGAATATGTACGCTCATCATTATGAAACAGGCGAAAATATTCCGAATGAATTAATAAATAAAATTACTGAAAGCAAAAAATTTAATCAGGGATTCAACAATGTAGAACTTCTTGCCGCATCCCTGCTTGACATGGCTTACCACACGCGTTCGGTTACAGAACCCATTGCAGATATTAATAAATTTGAAAAAGATGAAATGCAGAAAACAGGACTTATACCGCAAATAGTTCCACGCTATCGCAGCACATATTTCAAACATATTTTTTCGGGCGGATATACGGCAGGCTATTACAGTTATCGATGGTCGGCAGTGCTTGATGCCGATGCTTTTGAAGCATTTGTCGAAAAAGGATATTTCGACAAAGCCACAGCGACATCATTCCGTAAAAACATTTTGGAACGCGGCTATACAGACGATTTAATGAAACTTTATGTCAATTTCCGCGGTCATTCGCCAAATGTTTATCCGCTGTTAAAACGCGAAGGCTTGAAACAGTAAACAGTCAGAACACATAAAACCAACTGAAATAATTTATAAAATTATCAGTTCTGATATTGACGAAAACCCTTTAACAATTTATTGAAAGAGGGTTTTCGGTGTTTATTGGCGTTATGCAGCAGGGGCGAATTGCATTCGCCCAAACAAAAAAACAAACAACGCGCAGGTGCAAAGAAGAAATGAATAATGAATACGAAACAGGACAGGCTGAAAGCCGCAATTTTCATACGCGCAGGTCAGCGACCTGAGGAAAAAGAAGCACATCTCCGCCTGCTTTACGTTCTAATAAGTTTTCTGCATGTTGATTATTAGAAATACACAGCCAAATACAATACAAAAGATGAATAGCAATCGAGCCGTTTAGCGGGTCGCCGAGAACCGAGTTTACGAGTTTGTGAAGGCAAAGCAAGCCTTGACTTTTGGGTTACATTTGTGTCAAAACAAATTAACTGAAAAAAATAATTGTCCGAATTTTTAATGTCATATCATTGTCTTTTTTTTATTCGTAAGGAGCGACTAAATAAATATTTTTTGTAAAAACAAACGTATTGTAAATATTTTTTGTACCTTTGCGCCCGAATTAAATCATAAATCAAGTCAAAGTAAGGTATGAAAAGAGCAACAGCATTAATATTTTTATTGCTTGCCAACATAATAATGTTGGCACATGTATTTGTGCCTCATTGCGATTACAACAGTAAAACATCTGCATCAATATCAATGCAGGTTGTTCAACCTGAAAATGACACTAACTGCTGTTCATGTGAAAATTATCACCATAAGCACGGAATAGATGAAGAGTGCGTGCTGACTCAAGACTATATAAAGAACGGAAAAGATGATAAAACGACATCGTTTGCTGATTTTATTTTACTTGCATATCCGTTTATTCATGTCAATAACTCAATTCCGACAACAGATTCGGAGTTGTTATCATTTCAATATCAACCATATTTATTATCATATTATTGCGTTTCTATCCTGCCCGCAACAGGATTAAGAGCGCCGCCGACTTGCTGATTTTTTAAAATCTTATTTTAAACATTTAAAAACATTTTTTCGAAATTTATTTTCGAAATACTATTTATTAATAACAAAAATCAGTAAACAATACAAATATGAAATTATATAATATAACAGCAACTTTATTATTTACAACAATTATATTTACAGGTTGCGGAAACAATAAAAATCAAAATACGCACGAAGATGAAGAAAAAAATAATCCGGATGCAATAATTTTTACAAAAAAACAACAGCAAAAAACAGATTTTGCGGTAGAAGATGTTGAAGCAGCGCCTTTTGACGCAGTAATACGAACAGCAGCACAGGTTTTATCTTCGCAGGGAGATGAAAAAATCGTTACAGCCAAAGCAAATGGAACTGTTGTATTTTCAACAGATTTTGCGGTTGCAGGCAAAGCCGTAAGAGCAGGACAACGCTTGTTTTCAATAGAAAGCGGCGGTTTGGCAGACAATAATTTAAGCATACGCTATGCCGAAGCCGAAAACGAATACAACAGAGCAAAAAAAGAATACGAACGAAAATTAGACTTGGAAAAAGACAAAATTGTTTCAAAACAGGATTTAATTAAAGCTCAAACCGAATATAAAAACGCAGAGAGCGTTTACAATAACTTGCGCAAAAATTTTTCGGACGGAAAACAAACAATAACATCTCCCATTTCAGGATTTATAACCAAAATACTTGTGCGCAACGGCGAATATGTGGAAACAGGACAGGCTGTTTTGATTATTTCGCAAAACAGCAATTTGTTTATAAAAGCAGAATTAGCGCCAAAGTATTTTTCAGCGCTTGGAGGAATCACATCGGCAAATATTCATGTGATGAATACAAATAAGACTTATTCGCTCGAAGAATTAAACGGCAAAGTACTTTCGTTTGGCAAGTCTGCCGATATTAACAATCCGCTTATTCCCGTTGTGTTTCAAGTAAGCAACAATGCCGATTTGCTGCCGGGAAGCGTTGTAGAATTATATATCAAAATGCAAACAGGCAAACAAACAATAGCAGTTCCAAATGAAGCGATAGTAGAAGAAATGGGAAATTATTTCGTTTTTGTTGAATTAACTCCCGAAACTTTCGAAAAACGTGTAATCAAAAAGGGAATAACAGATGGTTTGCGTACCGAAATTAAAGAAGGACTGTCGGCAGGAGAAAGAATTGTAAGCAAAAGCGCAATATTAATAAAACTTGCACAATCGGCGGATGAATTGGATATTAATTCGGGTCATTCGCATTAAGAAAGTTATTATATTTGCATGCAAAAAATGCATAGATAGTTGAAATAAAATCAACTATATAAGAAAAAACTACTATCTTTGCTGTATGAATTTTTAATGAACGTACTCGAAAAAAGTATAAAATATCAGTGGAAATGAAAAAAATATTTTTAATATTAGGAATGACGGTTGCGACAATGAGTGTTGCGCAAAACGAGATTGATTTTTCGTCAGTTGACGAATTTTTCAAGTTGGCAGATAAATTGGAAACAGGAATTGAGCCGACAGATGAAGAATGGAAACAATTCTTTGATTCACATGGTTATTCTGTGTCAGCAGGAAAATCGCCATTGCGGAAAAAAATTATCATGAAAATGATGAACGCAGCGTTCAATCCGAATTGTCAATCATTACAAGACAGTGTTTTTACGTTGTTCTATGAAAAAATTATGGATAATCCCGAATTAATGCTATCCAAAATGACTTTGGAAAATTATCTGGATATGAAAAATCATTTTTTAGAATTGAAAACATTCAGAAATTCAGATATATTCAAAACCATTGAAGCTGATGCAAAAAATCGTTTGCGAGAATTTCTCGTCAATCCCGTTGATTCTTTAATTATAATTCCGTCTATAAGCGTTTTATGCTATGAATATGAAGGGCAAAGCAAAGACAATGGTATTGTTATGGATTTGAATTTGTTATACAAACTTTCTTATTTGGGAACAGTAGATTTTCTTGCTCACGAAATGTTTCACACTTACCGCCGCAATTTTACAAATCAAAATTTCCCGAAAATATCCGAATTTACCAATCAACTCGACCATTTGCAGGACGAAGCCATTGCAGATTTGATAGATAAAAAAGAGAATATTTGGGAAACGCTTTCAATGAAAGGTTTGCCAGCGCCTATTGCCGATATGTATATAGAAACGTATAACAGTACGCCACTGATTCTTGCCCGACTGGACAGTATAATCTGTTCATTTACAGATAATAAAATTACAACAGAGCAATTCAATAAAGAAATTAAAAATTATTTCTTTTTCGGCGGACATCCCAACGGTTATTATATGGCGAAACTGATTAAAAATGCAGGCTTTGAGGATGAATTGAAAAAATATTTTTACAATCCGGTAGCATTTATAAAACTCTACAACAAAGTTGCGAAAATACGTAGCGAATATGTTTTCAGTGAAAAATTTATATCTTATCTTGAAGATATGAAATAATTCAACAAATTATAGTCGAATTTCAATAATTATTGGATTTTTTCTCCATTATATATATAAATTTTACTGTTTTGCAAAGCATTGATACTGAAATAATCAGGTAATGTATTGAAACTGGGAGAAAGAAGAATTAAGATTTTTTTGAAATTTTTCAGCACACAGATAACACAGATTAAATAGATTTACACAGATGGAAAAATATAAGCATAAAGAATTAACAGACAAAATTATACAGACATTTTATTGTGTGTATATGAATGAATTGGGATTTGGCTTTTTGGAAAACTATACCAAAATGCACTTTATTTTGAATTATTAAATAGAGAGTATAAAGTTGAAGCACAAAAAGCCATATATGTCTATTATAAAACTCAACTTGTTGGAAAATACAAAGCGGATTTGGTTGTAAATGATTTAATTATTTTGGAATTAAAGGCTGTCGATTATTTGGTTGAAGAGCATGATCTGCAACTAATTAATTAACTGAAGGCGACCGAAAAAGAAGTATGTTTATTACTTAATTTTGGAATAAAACCCGAAATCAGGCGTAAAATATTTGATAATAATAGAAAAAAAGGCATGTATGATACAGATACAGATTTGTGTAAATGAATATAATCTGTGCAAATCTATTAAATCTGTGTTATCTGTGTGCAAAAAAATAAATATGATCAATTACATTTTTGAAAATATGCTTTTTCGTTATGATATAAGAACGAATTTTGAAAACGGATATAAACGTAGTAAAAAACGATGTCCGTCCTTTTCTCAAAAATCCCGCAGAAATGGAAATTTGGAGTACGGAGTATTTTTTGCAGCTTGCAAATATGATACATTTTTAATTTTAATAATAAAATAAATAATAAAATATAAAATAAATAACATTATGTTAAATAAAATAATAAAATTTTCTCTCAATAATAAACTGTTTATATTATTGGGAGCATTGCTTCTCATTATCGGAGGCTTATACACAGCCAGAGAAACCGATGTAGATGTGTTTCCCGATTTAACGGCGCCAACAGTTGTTATAATGACAGATGCACGGGGAATGTCGGCTGAGGAAACAGAGCGATTGGTAACATTTCATATAGAAACAGCAGTAAACGGAGCAACCAATGTTCGCCGCGTGCGTTCAACATCTTCACAGGGCTATTCATTTGTTTGGGTAGAATTTGACTGGGGAATGGATATTTTCAAAGCCCGCCAGATTGTAAGCGAAAAAATGGTAACATTGAGCGATGCCTTACCCGCAGGAGTTGTTCCTGTTTTGGCTCCGCAGTCAAGCGTAATGGGCGAAATTCTGTTTATAGGATTACAGTCAGATTCTACTTCATTAATGGAACTTCGCACATTAGCCGAATGGATTGTAAAACCGGCGATTTTGGCAACAGGCGGCGTGTCGCAGGTAACTATTATCGGAGGCGATTATAAACAGTATCAATTGCTTGCCGACCCGCAACTGATGGATTTTTATGGCGTAACAATAAACGAATTAGCCGAAACAGCAAGCGCTTTCAGTTCAAATTCTGTTGGCGGAATTGTTCGCGATTTCGGTAATGAATACGCATTACGCGGAATATCACGTACCAATGATTTGGAAGAATTAGGCAATACTTATATTAAAACTGTAAATGGAAATCCTGTTGTTGTTTCGGATGTTGCAACATTATCAATAAACAGCGGAATAAAAATGGGTTACGCCTCTCAAAATGCCAAACCGGCAGTAATATTATCTGTATCGAAGCAGCCTAATATCAATACGCTGAACGTAACGAAAAACATAGAACGCAATTTAGCCGAAATACAAACATCGTTTCCTGCCGATGTAAAAATGGATACAAAAATCTTCAGGCAGGCAGATTTTATCGAAGCGTCCGTAAACAATGTAGGACAGGCATTAATGGAAGGCGCTTTGTTTGTTATAATAATTCTGTTTCTTTTTTTGGCAAGTTTTCGTACAACAGTTATTTCTGTAATAGCAATTCCCCTGTCGCTCTTGGGAACGATTATTGTGCTTTATTTATTAGGATTGAATATTAATACAATGACCTTGGGAGGCATGTGTCTTGCTATTGGTTCGCTGGTAGATGATGCTATTATTGATGTTGAAAATGTATATAAACGATTACGGCAAAATAATCTTAAACCAAAAGAAGAGCGTCAATCCGCTTTTACAGTTGTATTTGAAGCATCAAAAGAAATCAGATCATCGGTCATAAGTGCAACATTTATTATTATAGTTGCCTTTGTTCCTTTGTTTTTTCTTTCGGGCATGGAAGGCAGAATGTTGAAACCGCTCGGAATAACATATATTATTTCGCTTTTTATGTCGCTGATTGTTGCAATGACAATAACGCCACTATTGTGTAAATTAATGCTATCCAACGAAAAATATCTTTGCAAAAAAGAAAAAGATGGCTGGTTTACAACAAAATTACTGAATTTGTACAGAAAATCATTACAATGGGTTTTCAATCGCGCAAAAATAATTTTATATACATCGGTCAGCGTTTTTGTTGTTGCTGTTGCATTGTTTTTTACAATGGGACAAAGTTTTTTACCCGAATTTAATGAAGGAGCGCTTACCATTTCGGCTGTAACAAAACCGGGAATTTCGCTCGAAGAAAATAATAAATTGGGCAATCTCATCGAATCGGAATTAATGAAAATTCCCGAAATAACAAGCACGGCACGCCGCACAGGCAGAGGCGAACTTGACGAACACTCGCAGGCAACCAACAGTTCCGAAGTAGATGTAAATTTCAAATTGAAAAACAGAACACAGGCGGAATTTATGGCTGACGTCAGGCAAACGCTTGCCGACATTCCTGGACTTGCATCTACAATCGGTCAGCCTTTGGGACATCGTATCGACCACATGCTATCGGGAACGCGTGCAAATATTGCAATAAAACTGTTCGGCTCCGATTTGGGAAGTCTTTTCAGAATCGGAAATCAAATCAAAAATGCAATCGCCGATATTGATGGTTTGGTAGATGTTGCCGTTGAACAACAAACAGAAACACCGCAGTTGCAAATAAGAGCAAACAGAGCCATGCTTGCCCGCTACGGTATTACGATAGAGAATTTTAATACATTTATAGAATTGGCTTTTTCGGGGAAAAAACTGGGCGATATTTATGAGGAACAGCGAAGTTTTGATTTAATATTAAGATTGAATAATAAATATACCGAAAATATAGAACAGGTCAAATCATCATTGATAGATATAGGTTCGGGCAGAAAAATACCTTTGGAAGAAATTGCAGAAATTGTTTCGGTTGGCGGTCCCAATTCTATAAGCCGTGAAAATGTACAACGCAGAATCGTTATTTCGGCAAATGTTTCGGGACGCGCCCTGAAAAGCGTGGTTGATGATATAAAAGCAACTGTCGGCAACGAAATTAAACTCCCCGAAGACTATCGTATTGAATACGGAGGACAGTTTGAAAATGCAAAAAATGCTTCGCAAACATTGCTGATTACATCGCTATTGGCTATTTGCGTTATTTTTCTTTTACTCTACGGCGAATTTAAAAATCTTACCCTGTCGGCAATAGTATTGCTTAATCTTCCGTTGGCATTAATCGGCGGAATATTTGCAATATTTTTTACTTCAAACGTTGTAAGTATTCCATCTATAATAGGATTTATAACGCTGTTCGGCATTGCCACACGTAACGGTATTCTGCTTATATCAAATTATCAAAATGCAAAACACGACAAGAATACCTTACGCGAAACAATAATAAACCGTTCGTTAGACAGGTTAAATCCTATATTAATGACTGCCTTGACAGCGGCGCTGGCATTAATTCCTCTTGTGTTTAATGGCGAAAAACCCGGTAACGAGATACAAAGCCCCATGGCTATAGTTGTATTGGGCGGATTGCTTACATCAACTTTGCTGAATATATATATTGTTCCTGTTGTGTATGAATTATTAAAAAAGAAAAACAATGAAAAAATTAATTATTAATATATTATTATTTGCCGGCGTTTATTCGGCGCTGGCGCAAAACGAATACGATAAAACGTTGCAGCAAATCGAAACAAACAGCGCAACATTAAATGCACTGCGCCTTGAAACGGAAGCAAAAAAAGCGAATAATCGAACCGGAATTTATTTATCCGATCCCGAAATAGAATTTAATTATTTATGGGGAAAACCGGCCGAAACAGGAACTCGTAAAGACATAAGCATAAAGCAGTCTTTTGATTTTCCTGCGGTATATATCAACAAAAATAAAATTTCAAAACTGGAAAATTCAAATTTGGAACTCGAATATAAGTCTGAACGGATTAATTTGTTGCTTGCCGCCAAACAAATTTGCATACAGCTGACTTATTATAAAATGCTTGCAAAAGAATATGAATATCGCTTGCAAAATGCAAAAAATATTGCTGTCGCTTACAAAATAAAATTAGAAAAAGGCGAAACCAATGCTATCGAAAACAATAAAGCGCAATTATATTTGAACAGTGTTGAGAACGAAATTAAAAATATCGAAACAGAACAAAATTCACTTTTGTCGGAACTGGCGCAATTGAACGGAGGAAAAGAAATTGTATTTGCCGCCGAAAAATTTTCAGACAAGCAATTGCCTCTTAATTTTGAACAATGGTATGCTCAAGCCGAAGCAAAAAATCCGCTGTTGCAATATATCAAAGGACAAATCGCAATTAATCAGCAACAGGTTAAATTGAACAAATCGCTTGCATTTCCCAAATTCACAACAGGCTACATGCGTGAACAGGTTGCAGGACAACGATTTGAAGGTATAAGCATAGGAATATCAATTCCGCTTTGGGAAAATAAAAATCGAGTGCGACAGGCAAAAATGCAGACAAAGGCATCAACTGCAAACTTTGAAGACAAACAAATGCAATTTTACAATTCGCTTCAAAACATGTATGTTAAAGCCATCAATTTGCAGCAAACATTACAAAAATATCGAAAATCATTATCCGAATACAACAACGAACGATTGTTGAACAAGGCGCTCGAGGCCGGTGAAATTTCATTACTGGATTATTTACTGGAATCTCAATATTACTATGAATTGTTTAATAAAATGCTGGAAACGGAACGTGATTACGAATTAACAGTAGCAAAACTTGGCGCAGTAGAATTGTGATTTTTAAAGATTTAAATAGCCGTTCCTTAAAAAGTAAATTTTCAGATAAAATTTGATAATTGTACATTTTATACGGTATTTAAACCCTTTTTAAACGTTAAAGATGTCCCGTCTGGGACAAAATGTTGGTAGAAAATTTTATGAAATGTCTTGCCTTGCAGGCAGCGGCGGCGTTGTAGTTTCTATTCTGCAAGTCAACGACCTGCGGTTATGAAAATTACGGCTTTCAGCCTGTTCCGTTAAGGACAAAATGATGAGAGCAAGAAACAAAGTAACGAAACCTTTGCAAGGCAAAAGTGTTGATAACATGTTAATATTTAGGTGATTATAATTTGTTTATGTGAAATATTTCATGTATCTTTGCATCATGTTTAATAAAAAAAGACAACAAATGGGTTTTAGTGACGGTTACGTGGAAAAA
>JAITLJ010000080.1 GCA_031277925.1 Prevotellaceae bacterium
CGGGGCTGTCGCCTGCAGTCATCGACAGGCACATAAAAGCGATAATAATTATGATTAAATTTTTCATACGATGTTAAACTTAATTTGTTATATAGAAATCATTGGCAAAGATAATAAAAAAATTTCATTCGACTATGCAAACAGCATAGAAGTGAAAACATCGTGCAAAAATCTGACCGATACGGCGGTTGTAAAAGTTCCCCGCAAAATGCAGTGGCGCGGAAAACCGCTTACGGATTTTATCGGTGCAGGCAATAAAATTTCCATACAGACAGGCTACGAAGAATACGGACTTGAAACGATATTTAAAGGATATATAAAGGGTGTTGAAAACAATATTCCGCTAACAATAAATTGCGAAAACGAGATGTATGATTTTAAGAAAATTACAGTGCCGGCAGAGAAGATTAAAAAATTTAATCTGAAGGATTACATTCAGAAGTACGGCAATGGCGTTAATGTTGAAATAGCAGAAAACCTTTCATTCGGCGATTTGGATATAGCCGAAGAAATGACGCTGGCGCAGGCGCTGGACAGAATAATGCAGACCTATCCTTACGTTTCGGCTTATTTTCAGGATGGCATATTCAAGGCGCATTTGAATACGGAACGCTGGACAAAAGCGTCAAAACCCGTTGTGTTCGACCCGGAGCGCAACATGGTTGGCGACAGTTTGAAATACACACTTGCCGAAGATGTGAAAATCTGCATGAAAGCGGTATCAATTCGCCGCGACAACACACAGTTGACGGCATACGCTCCGGCAAATGCGTATAATGTGAAAGCCGACAAGGACGGAAAAAAAACATATACGAAAAAAGAGAGTTACGAACAGCGGCAGGAATTTTGTCCGCAGTGCGGCACGCAGGCAGAAGTAGCGCAGGCGGCGCGGCAAATTCGGTAGCAAACAGCATGACACTGAAACTGAATAGCGGCGCAACTGAAGGAACAAATTTATTTACCTTTAATGGAGGCGCGGCAAAAACGGTTAATATTACGCCCGCTGCAATAGGCGCAGCTACGGCTGCTGATATTGCTACGGCAATATCGGCGTTGAATGCCGTCAAAATATCAATCGTTACCAGCCTGCCTGCTGTCAACGCCGCAGTCGCAAATACAATTTACTTTGTCCCAAACACGACAAGCGCAAACGACAGCTACGATGAATACATGCTGATAAACAACGCATTTGAAAAAGTAGGCAACACGGCTGTTGACCTGTCGGGTTACGTGCAGGACAGCGACCTCGTGGAAATTACGAGCGATGAAATAGATGACCTGATTTAATCCACACAAAAATGGAAGTAAAAAAATATGTAGGATTAAACGCGTTGCCACATTTGATTGAAAAACTGAAGGAACGCAATAAAATACTAGAATGGCAATTACTGTCGGGAATGCCACGTGGAAACTTCAGCGGCAAGGGTAACGCGACAGTGACTGTCTTAATGATGTATATAAACGGAATTATCTGTTTGTCGGTAAATCTGGGAATGTTCGACAGTTCGCCGATTACAACACAACCCGGCGTGGCAATATCATTAGGCGATTTGATAGAATGCGTTATTGTTATAACAGTGACCAACTTAAATTGGTCAATTGTTGGCACAGCAACTCGTATCAGTTTGCAATTGCAAATATCTACGAACAAGAACATGATCAAGAAAAAGAAAAACCAGCAATGTTTGGTCAGGTTCTTACACACGCAGCGGAAAGAGTTGTTTACAACTTTTTAGAAAAATGCGGCGATGCTATCTTTCAAGCTATACTCGAAAGAGAAGATGATGAAGAAAAAGAAATTGAAAATCTCGATTTCGCAATATTAAAAAGGTAATTAAAAAAAGCGCTGCTCATTTGAGTAGCGCTTTTTTTTTTAATACATTGAAACAACGCAAATAAATAATTTTAACTTTATCAGTTCAATTTATTAAACTATATTTGCAAAAAATATAGAAATGAAAAAAACAGAAAAAGAACGAAAAATTTTTTGCGATATGCTTGTCGAAGCAAGAAAAAGCAAGAAGATGAGCACTTATACAATTGCAGAAATAGCTAATATTAAAAGACCATACATAAGCATGATTGAAAATGCGAAAGTTTCTGCTAGCATTGATACTGTAATCAAATATTTGGACGCAATTGATTACAAGCTAGTAATTGAAAAAAAATAAATAAAATCACTTACCTGTACTAACTTTAAAAAAAGGCTGCCTAAATTTCGAGGCAGCCTTTTTTTATTATTTTTTTTATTACATTTGCGAATTATTTAAAATATTTATGAAATGAAAAAAATTTTATTTATCGGATTGTTAAATTTACGAAGAAAACTGGTAAGAGCAAAGATCGATTTTTGAAAAATTTTTTTTGCCTTCGGCGAAACTTGCCTGTTTTTTTTCAAAAAACTTGTATAATAAAAAAAGGAGGTATATGAAATGATATTCGTAACAGCATTCTTTATAGCAATAATATTACTGATACTCGAATGCATTAGCCAGTATATAGACCGACATAAATAATTTTTTTTTGAGGTCAGTTTAAAAAAAATATATATATTTGCAATGTCGAAACATCTTGTGTAACCTTATCGTTGCCCAAACGGGCTTTTTTATTTGCCCTTAAAATATTTAGCGGTTGCAATTCCGTACAACAAAGTTGCGCAAGCATTGTTTCGACGGCGGGAAGAGCAACCGCATTTCTTTGCTCTGTTAAACGTCGAAACAAAATGCAACAAACAATGAAAAACGACAAAGCGATGAAGAAAAGTAACGCAAAGTCGCGAGTAGCACACGAAAAGTGCAACATGATCTCTATCCACAAAGGACGAATAAGCAAACCATCTCATGTAAGCTTAAACGATGTAATGAATTACATCGAAAATGCCGATAAACGAGAAACTAAAATTATTTATTCATACTCAAAACGCCATCAAACTGCAATTTATATAAATTGAATATCAGCAAAATACCATTATATTTTAGTCTATTTTGATACCGTTTTGGTATAATACATTAAAAATTTCAGACAATTATTTCTTTCTGCTTCTTTTGTGTATCAAGA
>JAITLJ010000082.1 GCA_031277925.1 Prevotellaceae bacterium
CATTCTATCCCTGCGACAGGACAGGTTTTCGTCATTGCACTAAATATCTGATCGAAAATTTTAATGTCGCATTATTATCTTTTTTTATTCGTAAGGAGCGACTATTTAGACAGTTTGTAAGGAACGACTAAATAAATCAATCAATATTTATTTGCACATATCCATAAAATTAATATATCGTTGCTTCACTATTTTTTTAAAAATATGATGTGAAAATAAAATAATAAAAGGCGTTAGCTTTTTTGTTCTTGCTTTAGAAATTTCGACAATTTAAAAGCGAACGGGAACAAGAATTTCAGCGCTTGCGTAGTAATACGTGAGCTTCTTGTTTGTTCGCAGGTAGTCGAAAACCACTAAAGCAGATTGAAGTTCACGTTTTTTATTGCAAAAAAAAATACCGAATGAAACATGAAATTCATATTGGACAGTTAATATGCAGTAAACTCAAAGAAAACGGACGTTCCATATCGTGGCTCGCAAAAAAGGTGTATTGCGACAGAAGCAATTTGAGAAAAATGCTGAAAAACAATCACGTCTATTGCGAACTGCTCTTGCGAATTTCCATAGTTTTGGATTATGATTTTTTTGCTCATTATTCTTCGCTGATTCACAACAAATAGTTTTTTTTAACACGAGGTAAAATTCACCTCGTTTTGAGGTAAAATTTACTACATAAATATCTTAAAGTTACATATTTGTGTCATACCTTTGTGCCATAATTTTAATAATATTTTACTATGAAACTGAATTTTAACTATTACGCTCCGCCGCCCACATAAGGCAAAAGAAAGCAGCGTTGAATTTCAAGCGATTACAATGATTTGTGAAACTTGTAAATTCAAATTGCAAACAAAAATAAAGCAAATTTTGCTTTAAATTAAATATCAAATATGTTAAACATAAAAAAAATCACTAACTTTGTAATGAAAAAAACTATAAAAATTATTTCGGCGGTTGTTATCTCAATATGGATAACAGCCTGCTATGATGTCTTTGAAAACAAAGGCATTGAAGACTATACCGTGCAAAACGGAATAACAAAAAAGGAGGCGGCAGAAGTGTTTCAACAAAAAATACGCAATTATGAAACTTTGAAAGGCAAAGGAAATTTGCCTGTAAATCCTTTGCTGCCCAGCGATTACACTCCTCAGTGGAGCGATGCAGTATATAGCGAAAATGAATATATCTGGAGCATTGAAGCGCCAATAATAAGCAGCAAACAGTTGAAAACCTCGCATACAGACGAAAAACAACCATGGAGCGCCGCCATTAGTCAAAAAGTTGTAATAATAAAAAACAAAGAAACGAATAATACCGAAATGTTTGTTCTTAGTCTTATTCCCGACAAAGAGTGTTTTACGAAACATCGAAGCCGCCGCGAACGGCTTTACACTCATGTTGGCGATAACAGCAAATTTACAGGTACGGTGGTATATACTCTTTGGGAAGGAACCGATATCATTATTAACGAACATACGGGCAAAAAGACAGAACGTAAGTTCAAACATGCAAGACAGAAGCCATTTAAAGAGCAAATCGAACTGTCTAATGGTATTATAAGAAAGACTGGCGACATGGTTCTCATGAGCGCTGATGGTATTTATGGCGGCGAAATAGAAGCATCGATTGTTATAGGCAAAGAGCCCGAATCATGGTGCCATGTTTGCTGGTTTCCCATAAGCTCCTGTATTTGCTGGCTGGACGACGTAGGATATGATGATGACTATACTCCGCCTCCATATTATAGACCCTGATTGCGGAGATGTAAATTGTAATAATAATGGAGGAAACGGAGAAGAAAATCCTAATCCGCCACAACCCACAAAATACACCGTAACGCTTACAGTTGCAGGTAATGGAACGGCAACAGGCGCGGGAGAATATAATTCAGGCGCAAGCGTAACGCTAACGGCTACTCCAGGCGCTGATTATAAATTTCTTGCATGGGAAGGCGATATAGGAGGAACAAGCACAACAAGGACATTCACCATAACACAAAACATGCTAATAACCGCTCATTTTGTGCACAAAAGACAGCCTTATACCGCACGTTCAGATGATAAAAAATTTAAGAATAATTTTACACAAACCATGCAAACACAATTAGCAAATACCTGTGTTGCAAGCATAATGGCTTATATAAAACAGGTTCTTTGCGGAGGCGCTTTTAGCGATGGTGATTATATGTTAAAATATTTACAAAAATATAAAACATGGCTTCATGAAACGGGAATGCCACTTGAACATGTACAACCATTTATGTCTGAACATTTTGCTATAGGCACTTTTACTTCATGGCAGTCGGCTATTGATGCAGGTAGAGTTGTAGCAACAGATGTCCCATCTGATATTAGCGGAAGCACTCATGCAGTACTGGTTGTAGGATACGGAGCGGATGGTTCGCTTATTTATATGGACCCCGAAATGGGTTCGCTGATGCGTGCCGATGCCGACTATATTGCAGGCAATATAAAAATGGTAATTAATAAATGTCAATAAAATAAATAATTATGAAAATAAAAATAAAAATAACTTTAAGTTTATTATTATTGTTTGTTTCGTTGGGTTTAACGGCACAGTCAAATAATCAAACAACACTGCAAAAATTAATAAACAAGACATGGGTATTGTCATGGGACAATCCAACGAATGTTGATTATGCATACAAGCAGCAATATACATCAACGCAACTGACAGAATCTGTTATAACTCCATACGGAATATCATCAAGTGTTGCAGCCTTTTACCTTTCCAATCAAATAGAAACAAGTTTTGATTACAGCAAGGTTGGTAATATAACCGATGGAAGATACATAATATCTTTTTTACCTGATCTGGATGGACGTTCATATTTTCATGTAGATGAAATAATAACAATAACAGATATTTACTTGGAAACTAAGAGCCTTAAATCAGGTTCAACATTCAAGTTTAATGTGCAATAAAATTATGTGATGTGTAATTTTTTCGGGCGAAGTTTTCACGCTTTGCCCGATTTTTTTGTAAATTTGTGTATGAAAATATTGTAATGAAAAAACTGATTTCAATATTACTTTCGATACTTGTTGTTTTGTTGCCGTTCGGCACATACGTTTTTGACGGAATTTTCAGAAAACAGGAAGTTATTTTATGCTCGTGTTTTTTGCTTTCGGCAATTTTGCTTGCGTATATCATATTTTTAACTGTAACCAAAAGACGAATTTCGGTTTCAATTTCTGTTTTAGATGCAGGCGTTTTGCTGTTTTTTGTTTATTCGGTTTTGCATTTGTTATTTGTAAAACATTTTGAAACAGGCGAAACGGTTATTTATAAATGGTTTGCCGTATTGTGTATTTATGTGCTTTGCCGCATTGTGGCACATAAGAATATGTTAATGTACGCTGTTGTTTTGTCGGGTTTCGTTCAGTCAATAATAACTGTTTTGCAAAAACTTTATATTGTCAACAGTTACAATATTTTCTTTGATGTTACAGGCTCTTTTAACAATCCGGGAATGCTTGGCGGTTATGTTGCGATTGCTTTTATGGTTGCAATTTTTCTTTTGACTGATGCAATCAAAAACAAATCATTGCCTGCAATTTTGTTTTTGTCGCTTTCGACTTTATTCCTTTTCACGGCGGTGATTTTATCAGATTCGCGGGCTGCATTTGTTGGCGTATTGTGCGGAATTTCGGTTTATTTTTATCCAAAATTTCGTTCTGTATATAACAAACATAAAGTTATATTTACAACAGTCTGTTTTGTGTCGGCGATTTCAGTCGGTTTGCTTTTGTTTAATTACCGTCAAGGTTCTGCCAACAGCCGTTTGCTGATATGGCGCATTTCAGCCGATATGATTTCGGATAAACCTTTGTTTGGACATGGAATCACATCTTTCGACCAAAAATACATGCACTTTCAGGCGGCATATTTTGATGAAAATCCTGATTCAAAACTTATTCCTGTTGCCGATAATGTTGCCTATGTTTACAACGAATTTATACATATAACCATAGAAACGGGAATCGTCGGTTTGTTGTGTTTGCTGATTGTTTTTTATTTTGCATTTTCGGGCAAACGTCAACAGTTGCAAAAGGCTGCGCTTGCGGTTTTGCTCGTTTTTTCAATGTTTTCGTATCCAACCGAAATTTTCCCGCTTTTGATTTTGTTTCCAATTATTATTGGCAGTTTCAAAACGAAGCGTCTCAAGAAAATACATTTGCATCGCAGTATTTTTGCTGCGGCTGGCTTTGCTTTGCTTTGCTGCTGATGACTTATATTAATGTAAAATCGAATCTGTATTTTAGAAATGTCTCGTCTGAAATTGTGCAATTGCGAGAAAACAACAGGCAAATGCAAAGATACATTCACAAATATTACAGGCGATTGAAATACAGTCACGAATTTTGCCGTATTTATGTTTCATGGATAAGCAAAAATATTTTGGAAAATGAAATTTTTAATGTTTTGGAATTGTTTCCGACATCCGAAACTTATTGTATTTTTGGCGAAAGATATGTTCAAAAAGGAATATACTGCAAAGCCGAAGAGTATTTTAAAATCGCATCATCGATGACGCCCAACAGAATATTGCCCAATTACAATCTTTTCAAATTATATCAAAAATCGGGCGATAAAGAAAAAGCAAGCTTGATGGCAAATAAAATTTTGAATCAACATATAAAAATCAACAATACGCAAACTATAAGAATGCAGTTTGAAGTTGAAAATTATTTGAAATCAACAAAGTAAAGCAACATCTAATGGAACAGGTTACCAAAATCCGTTCTTTTTGCACTGTAAAACCGCTGTAAAAAAAGTCATTAATTAGCCGTTCCTTAAAAAGGGTCGAAACGGTTCATTATTAATAAATTATAGACATAAATTATTAAATAAAATACCGAGTTTTATACAGATACAGGCAAAAATTCGGCAAAATATGAACTTTTTTCTTTATCTTCTTTTTGTGTCAAGACAAATTAACATAAAGAAAAAATGATTAAACCACTGATACTCAAAATGTTTCTTGCATTAATTGCCGATTTTGTTGTTGTCGGTTTACTGCGTAATCTTATGCACCCAAACTTCAAAAAGCAGCGGAGTGTAAGGTTGAATTATTGTTGAAACGGTTGAAGTTGTTTCTGTTGTGTAATAACTGCTCGAACTGCTTGTTGATGGACTTGCGCCGTAATAACTGTATCCCCATTCGGATGTAAAAAATCCAAATCCGGCATCTCCTGTTTTGAGTTGCTCCACTATTTTGTCAAAACCATAAATCTGATTTCCGCTGCCTATCGTAAACGACAATGTATCATAGCTTTTGCTTGCATCGTATATGTTATGTTTTTTTGCCGTGTCGATAATGTTTGTATCAAAAACGAATCCGTCAAGGAAACGACCTACATAAGTTACGTAAGCCGTACGTCCGTCAGTAGCGCTTATAGTGTCTTTTACGACTGGAACAAGTTCGTTGTTTTCATCTGTTGTCCAAACCGTATCAGGCGCTGTATATGTTGTTTTGTAATACATTCCGTATTTTATCGAGTCTGTTATTTCGGGATAATACATGCTGCGATATGTTATTACCTGATCAAATTCATAATCTTGCGGATTTGGAATTACTTCGCGCAAAGTAACGTCGAGAATATAACTCGTATAGCCTGATTGCTGGCTTGTCGAACTTGTTGTATTCAGCAATCGCGGAGGCGCAATGATTCGATATTTTGCTCCTTCTTTCATGTTAGGAAATGCATCAGCCAGACATCTGTAAATATACGATTCGTCAAGCCAGCCGTAATTTGGAATATAATGCGTGGTTTGCATGTCAGAGTCAAACATTCCGTATTTTACTGCTTCTGTTTTTTCTGTTACTGCAACTACCGTTTCGTCAAGGTAGCGTTGAGTTTCATCCCATTTTACCCATTCGCCTTTTGTGGGAGTTGCGCCTGTGCCTTCGTTCATGCAAATTATATAATAGCCCAAAGCGGTCGGCTTTATTGTATCATGATGTACAACTGTTATATAAGATTGCAATAATCGGTCTTGAATTGATTCTATTGATTCGCTTTCTTCTTTTGCGCACGATACCAGCAATGCTGATGTTAATATTGATAACCAAATTAGTTTCTTCATATTTTTTATTTTTTTTGAATTACAAAAGTATTAATTCTTTTTTATTTTGGTAATAATAATTTTAAAAATTAATGGTGAATTTGCAGGTACTGCTCCTACAGTATTGCTTCCGTAAGCCAGTTGCGAAGGAAATAATATCAAGGCATTTTCATGTTCGTTCATCATTGTTAAGCCTGTATCCAAGCCTTTTATGTAATAATTTTTTCCTGCAATTCCTTTTTCCACGTCTTTTCCTGTCATTCCTGCAAGACTGTATTTAACGGCTATTGAGTCTATATTGGTTGTAAATACATTTGCAGAATTCATATAATTACTGATGTCTGTGGAGTTTAAAATTGCGCCGATATAGTAAAAGTTCACTGAATCACCCTGTTCTATTTTGTTGTTACTGTTGCCGATATTGAACGAAAGTTTCACAACGCCGTTAACGATTGCCGAATCTGTTATATTGATATGTCCTGTTGTATCTGAAATTGCATTATTGTAGAAAGTTGAAATTAACCGGTCTTCGGTATTCACCACAGTTTCTTCGTTGGAACATGCAGCAAATATTAGCGCTGCAAAAATAAATATCAACATTTTTTTTATTTTAAGGAAATATTGTTTCATTTCGTTTGATTTTTTTTCATTGTACGTCCAAAACTTTAATATCATAAACCAAAATTGAGCGTGGAGGGATATTATTTCCATCGCCGATAATACCGTGAGCTAAATGTGGCGGAAAAACAAAAACATAACGCGCCTGATTTTCTGTCAGAAGAATAGCGCTGTGCAAACCCGAAACGACATTTTGTGTGTTTGCCGTTTCCGAAAGTTCGTTACTTTTGCCTGCAACAAATATTAACGGATTGTCTTCATTGTAGGCGTAGCAGGGAGTTCCATCCAGCAAATTTATTGTGCATTGCAGCACAACAAGCGTTCCGTTTTCGATTTTTGTTCCCTTGCCTTTTTCTATTTCGGCATACCAGAATCCTGTATCGTCAAATGTTGCCTGCAAATTATGACGCCGCAAAAATGATTCTATTTTGTCTTTATCTTTTTCTATCAATATTTTGTTTGCCTTTTCAATATTTTCTCGAATATTTACCGTGTTTTTCGGTTTAATACTGTTGTCGGTTTTATTGCTGTTGCAGGCTGTAAAAAAGAGCAAAGCGAAAAATATATTAAGTATTAGATAATTTTTTTTCATAAGTTTTAATGATTTTTTCGAGTTCTGTTTCACAATATTCGTATTTACACAGCATTTTTCCACCTGCGGCATTGAAATGTCCTCCGCCATGAAAATGTTTGTGCGCCATTTCATTAACATCGACATTGCCTTGCGAGCGTATTGACATTTTTATATGGTCGTCTTTTTCGACCAGCAGCAACGACAGCACAATTCCTTTTATCGACAGCGGACAGTTTACAAATCCTTCGGTATCGCCTGCCTGAAAATTAAATTTTTTCAAGTCATCGCGCGAAAGTGTAATATATGCAGCATGATATTCGTGCAGCACAACCATTTTCGACAGAGCGTATCCAAGCAGTTTCATGCGATTTTCCGTAAAATTATCATAAACCAAATGCGTTATTTTATCTTTTTCGACTCCGCAATCCAAAAGATTTGCGATAATTTTGAAAAAATCGGAATACGATGAACTGTGAGAAAAAGCGCCGCTGTCGGTCAGCATTCCGCAAAACAGGGCTTCGGCTATGTTTTGCGGAAGATTTTTTGTTCCAAGCAGTTTAATTCCGATTCGATAAACCAGTTCGGATGTAGAACTTACCGGATAATACGAGAATTTCAAATCGAAATCATCAGCCGGATCGATATGATGGTCGATAAGAATGCGCGGAACGGTTGTTTCGCGTATAATTTTTTCAAGTATTTCGACTCTGTCAAGCGAATTAAAATCCATACAGAAAATCAGGTCTGCAGTTTTTATTGCACTGCGTGCTTCGTGTTTGTTTTTTGCATAAACGATAATTTTATTGTTTTCGTCAATCCATCGTAAAAATTCGGGCAAATCGTTTGAAACGACAATACTGGAATTGATATTTAATTTTTCGAGAATGTACGCCAATGCAATCGACGAGCCTGCAGCATCGCCATCGGGATTTGTGTGTGTAACGATGGCTGCATTTTTTGCCGACTGTAAATATCGGGCGAGGTTATCGTATTGCTTTTTTGTAAACAGATTTTTCATTTTGTATTAAATTGTCAAAGACAGTATAATTTATATAATCGTTTAAGTGTTTGCGTAAATCAAAAAAAGATTTACAAATGTATCAAAATTATTTTTACTGGTATTTTTTTATTTCATCTAATGTAACAAGTTTATTCACTATTGCAAAAATTGTTAATCCTGCAGTGCTGTGAATTTGCAATTTTGACGTTATGTTTCTGCGATGGCTTATAACCGTGTGAGTTGATAAACACAATTCGTCGGCAATCTGTTTGTTTGTCATTCCCTGTATCACGCATACTATTATTTCTTTTTCGCGCGAGGTAAGCGATTCGTTGTTTGCGGCAGATTCTGACGGCGTTATCAAACTGTTTACTTTTTCTTTAATCTGTTCTACCGAATCGTATAAAGATATTATTTCGTCGTAATTTTTCAAAATAGAATTGTCAAGCAGCGAATTTTGCAAAGCGATGCATTTCATATCGTTATTTATTGATTCTTTTTTTATTTGCTGCAACGAAAAAGATACTGGCAGCAGCGGATTTATAATCAGCATGTCATACTTTTGTCGTCCAAGTAAATTTCGCAACTGTTCGGCATCGTTAATTTCCAGTATTTCCGTATGGTTAATGTTTAATTGCTGCAAAATTGTAACAATGCCTGTTCTGATAATAGGAGACGATTCGGCAATTATTATTTTAAGATGCTGATTCATAATTTTTTGCCCAATTTTTTATGTTCCAGTTCAACAATAGCAGGCACAAATAGTTTATCTTCAACAGCATTGTGCAAAGCCAAATCGTTTTCGCAATTAAAAATATCAAAAAGCACATTATCAATTTCGTTAGTGCTTTCGGTTTCGTAGTATTTAATCATTATATTTTTAAATTCAGTAAGTTTTGCTTCTATCTGATTGTGCTGTTTAATAAAAATTCCAATGTTGTACTTTATTTTCTTTTTACCTTCGATAAGCGAACGCACATAAGGAAAAACCGTTTCTTCTTCGTACGACATGTGATTACGCACTTCCGAAACATATTCATCAAAATAATAAAGCACCGCCTTGTTCAAATCTTTTAATTCTTGAGTAAGCGCATTTTTCAACTTTTCTCTTATATCGGGCAAACGATAGTTTACAAAATAATCATGCGAATTGTGAAGATACAAAATCAACGATGGAATAAACAAATCGTTATTGGCGTTATCGGGATTTATATCATCGCAAAGCAAAAGATTTACTGTTGCAAGAAAAGTTTTTGTATCAACATTGTTGTCGGCACAAACTTCGGCTATGCTTTTATCCTTAAATCCAAGTTTCATGCCGAATCGGCTAAGTACAAGCAAAGCAGGATAATTTTGACATATCAGGTTACTCATGCTGTCCGACTCCTTATATTTTCCTGTTTTTATTTTTGTCATAATGTAAGATTTATAAAATACAATGCAGTTATATAATTGATTTTCGCAGTCTGGAAATCAATTAAAGATGTGCAAATATACAAAAAACAATGATACCGGTTATAAAGCTGCAAAGTTTTAAACTGATATTTGTTATATAGTCTCTCTTTATGAATAAAAAAAGGACAAAGCTAAAACATAAAAAAAATCGGACAATTATTTCTTTCCGTTAATTTGTCTTGACACAAAAGTAATACCAACCCGCCATCACGTAGCGCAAATTAAATGCTGGATGTAAGAAAATTTTTATTACCTTTGCAAACTCAAATATTACTTATTATGAATTT
>JAITLJ010000112.1 GCA_031277925.1 Prevotellaceae bacterium
GTTCCCGCTGATTTTTTTCCTGCAATTTTCCTTTCATAATTTTCCTGTTTTTTGACCGTAAAGTTAATAATTCCTGCAATTTTATACAAACATTTTTATTCACAAATTATTAACAATCAATATGTTAATTGCTTTTTAAGGAGCGACTAAAAAAAACATGATAATTGACTTTTGGATATGATTTTTTATGTTTTTAAAAATGAGACATTTAAATTTTTAGAACAAAAATCTATGTTTCTGATTTTATTGGTTTTATATCTTTCGTTTGAATACAACTCAAGTTATTAATTCTTTGGCTATTTTTCGCGCTTCGGTATCGGTTGCAATATAGTCGTTGATATCAGGATTTTTTATGAAAGTTGTTGCGGTCATTGTTTTTTCAATAATTTCGGCTATTTGCAAAAATTTGATTTTGTCGGTTAAAAATGCATCTACGGCAATTTCGTTTGCTGCGTTCATTATGCAGGCGGCATTTCCGCCTTTGTTGAGAGCTTCGTAGGCTAATGTTATGCATGGAAATTTTTGGACGTCAGGATTTTTAAATTCCATTGTTAGAAATTTGGAAAAATCAAGTCGCTTGCTGTTCAGCGATAATCGCACAGGAAAATTTAGAGCATAAGCGATAGATATTCGCATGTCGGGTTCGCTGAGTTGCGCTTTTATAGAACCATCGGCAAACTGCACCATTGAATGAATTATTGATTGAGGATGAACGACAATTTGTATCTGTTCTGGTTGAACATCAAAAAGCCATCGAGCTTCAATCACTTCAAAACCTTTATTCATCATTGTTGCCGAATCTATTGTAATTTTTTTTCCCATTGTCCAGCGCGGATGTTTCAGCGCATCGGTTTTTGTTGCCTTTTCGATACATTTATCATCAATATTAAAAAACGGACCGCCCGATGCCGTAAGCAGAATTTTTTCTATCGCATTCGGTTCTCCCAAAATGCTTTGAAAAATTGCCGAATGTTCAGAATCAACAGGAATGATTGGCGATTGATACTGTTCAGCCAAACGCATAATTAAATCGCCGGCAACAACAAGCGTTTCTTTATTTGCCAGCGCTATTGTTTTTTTTGATTTTATTGCGCTAATCACAGATTTCAATCCTGCATATCCTACTATTGCGGCAAGGACAATATCAATATTTTCGCTGCAAACTATTTGTTCTACCGATTCCGGTTTGGTGAAAACTTTTACAGGATATTTTGAAAGAGCATCGCACACAAAATCGTATTTTTGTTCGTTTACAATTATTACTGCATTTGGCTGAAATTCTATTGCTTGCCGTATTAACAGTTCAGCATTATTGTTGGCAACAAGAATTTCAGCAACAAATTTGTCATGATGCGTACGTATTATATCCAGTGTTTGTGTTCCGATAGATCCTGTTGAGCCAAGTATTGCTACGCGTTTTTTTTTCATTAAAATTGAATATAAATTGTTGGGTCAACAGGAATCCCGTTTTGCCATAATTCAAAATGCAAATGATTGTCTTTTGCAGCATTTGTTATTCCTACGGTTGCTATTGCTTCGCCTGCATTTACTCTTTCGCCTGTTGATTTGAAAATTGTGTTGTTTCCTTTATAAATTGATATCAGGTTATTACTGTGTTGTATTTGAATAACATAATCGTCATTGAGAGTCCATCCTGAAAAAATTATCATTCCATCGAAAGTTGCAGTAACAATAGGACTTGCAGTTGCTTTGATATTTATGCCGAACTGTCTTTTATTTGGATCGAAATAACTTATGATTTCGCCTTTCAATGGCGGGTACAGATATATGTTTTCGGAGATGATATTTTTGTTGCTTGTTGAAAGTCGGGCAATATTTTCCTGTTCAATTTCTGCCAAGAATGCAGAATCTTCCGGCAGCATAGGATATTCTGTAAATGTTGTATTGATAATTGAATCCAGAGTAAAATTTTCGTTTCCTATAGAATCTATTTCGCCTGCAACAAATGATTGAATCGAATTGAAATATCTTTCCCATGAAGCGATTGCGGCTTCAAGTGAATCAAGTTTTTCGGCATTGTTTATAATTCTTTGGCGTATGGCGCTGTCGGGATAACCCGGAATAAGATTACGCATTGGTGTATAGGATATAAATAAAAAAAACAGAAAAAAAACAATGAAAATAACAGGAATAATGATACTTAAAACAAGCCAGCCCGAAAGTCGCGCTTTCCACACTTGTTCGTAGTCGGTATCGTTGTAAACGGAAAAATGATATTTTTTTCCTAATATTTTGTATATTTTTTTTCTTCTTTTTCCCATTTATCAATGCAGATTGAAATATTGACCGACAAAATTATAAAAAAATATGGATTTACATGTTCAGATGTTAAAAATTTACAAAATTCAGGCTGTTTGCAAACAAAGAAAAGAATGTAACATATTTATTATTAATCAATAAACATTGCAGATGCATTTGGGTAGAATTGATTTTTATTGGGATTGGTATAAAATCCGGCTTTCCTATTCGTTTATTTTCATTTGTAATTTATTATTAATAAACAATTTACACAATTATTAAGAATCTGCCGTATAAGGCGCAGTTTATATAAAAACAGAATAACAAAAAGAAAAAGCAGTTATAAATTACAACTGCTTTCTTTTTTAATATTTTTGTGACTCCGACAGGACTCTAACCTGTAACCTTCTGATCCGTAGTCAGATGCTCTATACAATTGAGCCACGGAGCCTTTAAGTTTGTTTTTATGCTTCTCCTTGTGTATTTGCAGGAGAAGAAAAACGTTTTTCTTTTAATCTTGCTTTTTTCCCTGTAAGGTTACGCAAATAATAAATTCTTGCTCTGCGTACTTTTGCATATTTGTTAATTTCAATATTTTCAATAAATGGAGAATTTACAGGAAAAATACGTTCAACGCCAACACCATCCGAAATCTTACGAATTGTAAATGTTTTTGCACTTCCTTTTTTCACCTGTATCACAACTCCGCGAAAATTCTGAAGTCTTTCCTTGTTACCTTCTTTAATTTTATAAGTAACCGTAATTGTATCGCCTGCCTTAAATGCAGGAAATTCTTTTTGCTGTTCGTTTGCAAATGCCTGTTCGGCAACTTTTATTAAGTCCATTTCTTTATATTTTTCGTGTTTATATGTGCAACATTATCGAACTGAAATAAGAGGTTGCTTTAATTTTGGGTGGCAAAGATAATAAATTTTTGTGAAATGCAAATATTATTTTAAAAATTTATTTTTTTGTCAATTCGCTGATTCTTTTAAAAAACTCATCAACACCCGTAAGCAAATCCTTACTAACATTTTTATAATGAGTTTTTACAAGTTTTTTATCATTTTTGCCATCAGGTTTATTTGTCCGTTCAAACATTTTATTCCGAAAATCAACGGCATCGTTGATAATTTCAATAGATTTTTCTCTTTTATCAGGATACAGATATGCCAGAGTGTAACAATCGCTTAAAACTTCGCTTATTAAATAGTCAATATCCTTTTTAAGATTACGTAATTTTGCCATAATTAGTTTATAAAATTTGTTATTTCAGGCTGCAAAGTTAATAAAATAATTTAACTGCCTGCAAAAACAATTAATTTTACCCAATAATAATTTGCCTTTTTTATTCATCTAATAATTTAAGGATTTCCATTTCAAAATAAATTATCACGGCTTGAATACGTTTTATAAACATCCGAAATAGCACAAAACACAAACTGTACTTACAAAATAATCAATAAATTACAATCATGTCGGCGGTTTTAAATTAACAAATTTCACACAAACTGATGCTCGTAAACAGTTATTTTTCATTTTTTTTCATACCTTTGTCGGCTAAATTGAATAATTTTTTTAATTAAAACAGGTTATTTATGACAAAAAAATTCAGAATTGTTGTGCTGGCAAAACAAGTTCCCGATACTCGTAACGTTGGCAAAGATGCCATGAAAGAAGATGGAACGGTAAATCGCGCAGCGCTACCTGCAATATTTAATCCCGAAGATTTGAATGCTCTTGAACAGGCGCTTCGCTTGAAAGATCAATACGCAGGTTCAACCATCACAATTTTAACAATGGGACCGGTGCGTGCTGCCGAAATAATTCGCGAAGGACTGTTTCGCGGCGCCGACAACGGTTATTTGCTCACCGACCGCGCTTTTGCAGGCGCCGACACTTTGGCAACTTCGTACGCTCTTGCTATGGCTATCAGAAAAATCGGAGATTACGATATTATCATCGGCGGACGTCAGGCAATTGATGGCGATACAGCTCAGGTAGGTCCGCAAGTTGCAGAAAAACTTGGACTTACGCAAATTACTTATGCCGAAGAAATTGTTAAAATCGAAGACGAAAAAATTACGGTAAAACGTCACATTCCCGGAGGAATAGAAACCGTTGAAGGTCCTTTGCCTATTGTTATTACAGTAAATGGCTCGGCGGCGGCTTGTCGTCCGCGCAATGCAAAGTTAGTGCAAAAATACAAATATGCTAAAACACTAACTGAAAAAACTGATAATCAACTGAAATATGCCGATTTGTACAATACACGCGATTATCTTAACCTTGACGAATGGAGCGTAAGCGATGTAAACGGAGATATTGCACAATGCGGATTGTCAGGCTCGCCAACAAAGGTAAAGACAATTCAAAACATTGTTTTTCAGGCAAAAGAAAGCAAAACAATGACAAGCGCCGATAGTGAAATCGAAGATTTAATTGTAGAACTTTTAAATAATCACACCATAGGATAATGTATTATTCGGGTCTGAAAATATTAATTTAAACTAAAATTTATATAATGAATAATTTATTTGTATATTGCGAAATAGAAGATAACGTTGTTGCCGATGTAAGCCTCGAACTGCTTACAAAAGGACGCTCGCTGGCAAATCAACTCAACTGCCGACTCGAAGCTGTTGTTGTAGGCAGCAAACTGGATGGTATCGAAAAACAGATAATACCTTATGGCGTTGATAAATTACACGTGTTTGATGGAGAAAAACTTTATCCTTACACATCGCTTCCTCATACATCAGTTTTAGTAAACCTGTTTATAGAAGAAAAACCGCAAATCTGCCTAATGGGAGCAACGGTTACAGGTCGCGATTTAGGACCGCGCGTATCATCGGCTCTTAAAAGCGGTTTGACGGCTGACTGTACTTCGCTTGAAATAGGTTCGCACGAAGATAAAAAGAACAATATTGTTTACGAAAATCTGCTGTATCAAATTCGTCCCGCTTTTGGAGGAAATATTGTTGCAACAATTATCAATCCCGAACATCGCCCGCAAATGGCAACAGTGCGCGAAGGCGTAATGAAAAAAGAAATTCTTGACGAAAATTACAAAGGCGAAGTGATAAAACACAAAATTTCGACTTATATTGACGAAAGCGCTTATGTGGTGAAAGTTATAGAGCGACATATAGAAAAAGCAAAACATAATCTTAAAGGCTCGCCGATTATTGTGTCAGGTGGTTATGGCGTGGGTTCAAAAGAAAATTTCAAACTGCTGTACGATTTGGCAAAAGTTATAAACGCCGAAGTTGGCGCAAGCCGCGCCGCCGTTGATGCCGGCTTTGCCGAACACGACAGACAAATCGGGCAGACAGGCATAACAGTGCATCCGAAATTATACATTGCCTGCGGAATTTCCGGACAAATTCAACATATTGCAGGAATGCAGGACAGTTCGATGATAATTTCAATAAACAGCGACTCAAATGCGCCGATAAACCAGATTGCCGACTATGCAATAATTGGCGACCTGATGGAAGTTATCCCGAAAATGATTAAATATTATAAGAAAAATTCAAAATAAAATAATATTGTAATGAAGCGCAAATCCTCAAAAATGGCAATATTTAAGGATTTGAATTAAAAATCAGCATTATGCAGAAATAAATTTTAAGATGATAACACGCAGTTTGGCAAATACTATAAACGATAAGCTTGGGCAAAATAAAGCTATTATTGTTATGGGAGCGCGGCAGGTCGGAAAAACTTCACTGCTTAAAATGCTTTTTGCCGATGCTAATGATGTATTGTGGTTAAATGCAGATGAACCCGATGTGCGTGCCTTGTTCGCAAATGCCACTTCTACTATTCTGAAACAACATTTCGGAAATCACAAAATTATAATTATCAACGAGGCTCAACGCATAAGCGATGTAGGAGTGAAACTCAAATTAATTACCGACCAAATGCAAGATAAACAACTAATTGTAACAGGAAGTTCTTCGTTTGATCTGGCAAATAAAATCAACGAACCGCTTACAGGACGAAAATGGGAATATAAAATGTTTCCATTGTCATTTGGCGAAATGGTTAATCATCACGGACTTATTAACGAAAAACGACTTGTGCCGCATCGTATGATTTATGGATACTATCCTAATGTAGTAACTAATTCAGGCGACGAAAAAGATATTTTGCTGCAACTTTCAGACAGTTACCTTTATCGCGATGTGCTTACGTACGGAGGAATTAAAAAACCGGATGTAATATCTAAACTGTTACAGGCTTTGGCGTTTCAGGTTGGTAGCGAAGTATCATTGCGCGAACTTGGCGAAATTTGCCAGATAGATTATAAAACCGTTGAAAAATACATTGTGCTGTTGGAACAGTCGTATGTAATTTTCCGCTTGGCTTCGTTTAATCGAAATCTGCGAAATGAATTGAAAAACAAACGCAAAATATATTTTTACGACAACGGCATTCGCAATGCTTTGATAAATAATTTTAACCCTGTGGAATTACGTCAGGATACAAGCGCATTATGGGAAAATTTTATTATGAGCGAACGATTGAAATATATTAATTACAGCCGACAATGGAAAAACAAATGGTTTTGGCGTACAACAGAAAAACAGGAAATCGACTATATTGAAGAGGCAGATGGACAAATAGAAGTATTTGAATTTAAGTGGAATCCGAAAAAACAAAGCAATATTCCGCAAATATTCAAAACAACATATAATAACAATACATTTAAGATAATAAACAAAGATAATATTGAAGAATTTTTAATGTAGATTGATATGAAAACACTGTT
>JAITLJ010000113.1 GCA_031277925.1 Prevotellaceae bacterium
TTGTCTTCCTGCAAAAGCGCCATTTCGCACTTCACTATATCGGAAAAACTTGTTTCGCGAAAATCGTAATTGTCGTCGTAGTTGTATGCAATCGTATCATTATCACTTGTATCTAACAACATTTTCTTGGTTTTGAAACATTGATACTTCGCACCGTTGCCCTCTATGTATTTTAGTATTTTTCCCATCTAAAATTTTTTGACACAAGTTTTGTCAAAGGTACATTTTTTTTTGATATTACATAGAACCCAATAAAAATTTTTATTTATGTATGATTGAGTAAAGATTAATTTAAGTTATTGATAGTAATACCAACCCGCTATTAAACTGTAATTTATACAGATTGAATATCAATAAAATATCTTTACAGTTCAGGGTATTTTGATGCGTTTTGGTATCAATATTCAATTTATTTCGGGATGGAACTCGAAGCAAATAGACATACAGAACGGAAATAAACGATTGATTCATGTAATTTTTATGCATTTGTGTGTAATTTGATAATTTAATGTTATCTTTGTACTCAAATTTTATAAAAAAATACAGATATGAAAAAGATGATGTTTTTAATGGCGTTTGCCATATCCCTGTGCGGCACGGCGCAAGCGCAAAGTAAAGGAAAAACTTTGATTGCCTATTTTTCGTGGAGTGGCAACACACGCGAAGTGGCAATGCAAATTCAACAGCAAACCGGCGGCGATTTGTTTGAAATCACAACTGCAAAGCCCTACCCTGCTGACTTCAACGAATGTGTAACTCTGGCGCGAAAAGAACAGCAGGACAATGTCCGTCCGCCGCTTGCCGCCGAAGTAAAGGACATTGCGACTTACGATGTGATTTTCGTAGGTTATCCTAATTGGTGCAGCAGTATGCCGATGGCGCTGTTTACCTTTTTGGAAAAGTACGACATGAGCGGCAAAACCGTTATTCCTTTTTGTACGCACGGCAGCGGACGATGGGGACACAGCCTTGACGACCTGAAAAAATTGTGTCCGAACTCTAACGTTCTCGAAGGACTTGCTCTTAGCGGCAATACGGCAAGAAATTCAAAAGACAGCGTGATTGAATGGCTGCAAAAAACAGGAATAACAAACGGCAAATAGTTACAAGGGCACAATTATCATTAAACACTGTTCAAATTGCTGCCGCTTTGTTTTTCAAGTAATTTAAGCGTACAAGAACAAAATCGGGCAAAACAAAGTATCAGAAGTTATTTTAATAAAAAATAATCTCGTTACTTTGTATTGCAAAAAACGGAAAAGATGAAATCAGAAACAACTTTTTGGCGTATCTCTGTTTGCGAAAACACAAGGCGAAAAGGTTGTTTTTTATGCGCTTTCTCATTTTAAAATAAAATTACAGCGCCAAACGACTGATTTATATATTGCCGCTCAATACGGTAAGCGGTACAGATTTGTCTTAAACAGCCACTTCGTAATAAACATTGAAACTGTTCATTATTAATATTTACAGGCATAAATTATCGAATAAAAATACTGTGTTTTATATAGATACAGGCAAAAATTCGGCAAAATATGAACTCGTTTCTTTATCTTCTTTTTGTGTCAAGACAAATTAACATAAAGAAATAATTGTCCGAAAATTTTAATGTATTAGCATTGTCTTTTTTTATTCGTAAGGAGCGACTAAATAAAAAAGAAATTACATTATGGTTTTCAGTATTTTTTTATTTTTAACTGTATATACAAATTAAATACAGCATTTTAATTATATTTTTTCAAAAAACATCATTTAATATTAAAAATATCAAATATCGTATTTTTATAATAAAATTTACACATAAAAGAAGATATTTGAAACAGGCTTTTTTACTGACGTTTTGGAAGCTGAAAATATTTTTTTTTGTATCAAAACAAATATAAATTTACGAGATGAAAAATATCAGCATTATCATATTTTGATTTTAATTATCAATATTTGTTCAATATAAAATTATAATTACCTAATAAGCAATATCAAAAACTGATACAATAATGTTAAACTGAAAATGTATTATTCTGCTGTTCGGGTTGATGGCGTTAAAAATATTTTCTGTTTTTGAGCAATGCTTCATCAACAAGTTTTTTTATGTCGGTATCGCTTGTTTTAGGACAAATAAGCAAAATATCATCGGTATCTACAATCAAGTAATTATCAATATCTTTTACGACAACAAATTTGTTAGGATTTGCTTTTATCATTGAATTTTGAACATTTTCGATAAAAATATTCTTTGCATCTGTAAGATTTTGTGATTCATCTTTCGTTTTGTGCAAAAATAAAGAGCTCCATGTTCCAAGGTCGCTCCAGCCGAAATCGGCGCACACAACATCTACATTTGGCGCCTTTTCCATAATTCCAAAATCAATGGAAATCGCTCTGCATTCCGAATATGCGTTCAGAATAAACTCTCTTTCTTTATCGGTATAATAAACATCTGCACCTGCCGATAAAAGTTCGGAAATATCGGGAAGATAGGTATCAAAAGACTGTTTTATTGTATCAAGCGACCAGAGAAAAATACCTGAGTTCCAAAAAAACTCTCCGCTTTCGACAAATATTTTCGCCATTTCGATATTTGGTTTTTCGGTAAAAGTTTTCACCTTGAAAACGCCCGATTCGTCGCATTCTTTTCTGTTAATTTGAATGTATCCGTAGCCTGTTTCCGGTCGCGTAGGCTGAATTCCTATAGTTACCATTGTTTTTTTACGTTCGGCAGTAAGTAAACATTTTTGTATGGTATCGATAAAAGTATTTTCGTCTAAAATCAAATGGTCTGAAGGCGAAACAACAACAGTTGCATCGGGATTTTTTGCATACAGTTTATAAGTTGCATAAGCAATACAAGGCGCAGTATTGCGGCGAACAGGTTCTACCAAAATATTTTCATCGGCAATATTGGGCAGTTGTTTTTTTACAAGATTTACATGTGATTCGCCGATTACGACCAAAATATTTTCTTTTGGTATTATTTTTTCAAATCTTTCAAATGTTTGTTGAATAAAAGTTTTGCCTGTTCCGAGAATATCAAGAAATTGTTTGGGATGTTTATTTCTGCTTAATGGCCAGAAACGAACGCCGGCGCCGCCCGCCATTATTACGCAATAGTGATTTTTGTTTTTTGTCATGATTTTTATATTAATAGAAATAATAATTACGCAAAATTAGAAAATTAAATGATATTTTTCCATCATTTACAAAAAAAACATAATAATCAAACAAAATACAATATGAGAATTTGCGTTGTTGTATTGGTTTAGGATGAGCTGCGCTTCGTAATTTAAAGATTAAAAGTTTAAAAGAACAATAGAAACTATTACGCAGTGACAGGTTTTTGCTGCTTTTTTCCACAAATATTTGTCCCGACAGGTATTTTTTTGCCATTTATTTTTAAATCACATTAATCAAACAAATCAAAGTTTAGACGGCGTCATTGCAAACTCGCAGGGTGAGGCAATCGAGATAAAAAACATTTTTAGAGTCGAAAAATTACTGCGAAAAGCCTGAAATCGGAATTTAAAATCAAAAAAAACGATTAGCATTACTATATAATTGAAAAAAGTATTAACTTTGCGCCTCAATTGTTAAATTTACATGAAACATTAAATATCAAAAAAATATGCAAAGTAAAGGAACTATCAAACTTATAACTGTTCTTTTGATTTTGGCTTGTCTGTATCAATTATCGTTTACATTGGTTACAAGCCGCGTCGAAAGCGCCGCAGATGAATATGCAACAGTTACAGAAAATGGAATAACAAAAATCGATGATCAAAAACGGACAGCCTATCTTGATTCCATATCGGCTACAAATGTATATCCGTTAGGATTATTCAATTACAAAGAATGTCAGGAAAAAGAGCTGGCTCTTGGGCTCGACCTTAAAGGCGGTATGAACGTTATGCTCGAAATTTCGGTTGCCGATATGATAAAAGCATTAGCAAATGACAGCAAAGACCCCGATTTTCAGAAGATCATTGCAGCAACCGAAGCAAAATACATGAATAGCGGAAAAGATTATTTGACGCTGTTTGATGAAACGTGGAAAGAAATTGCGCCTGCCAAAAAAATGGCATCTGTTTTTGTTTCGTACGACGGAAAATTAAAAGACGTAAAATCTTCTACTCCCAACGAAGTTGTAATAAAATACATTTCCGAACAGGTTGAAAGCACGATAAGCAGTTCGTTCAACGTACTTCGCAATCGTATCGACAGATTTGGAGTTGTGTCGCCAAACATTCAAAAAGTAGGCAATTCGGGCAGAATTTTAATTGAATTGCCGGGCGTAAAAGAACCCGAACGCGTCCGAAAACTTTTGCAGGGAACGGCAAGCCTCGAATTTTGGGAAACTTTCGATTGCAGACGCGATGGCATTAGTCAGTATATTGTTGATGCTGATAAAAAAATAAAAGAACTGCAAGATGCCGAAAAAGCATTGGCAAAGCAAGCAGATGCAGATTCGCTAACGTTAGCCGACACAGCCATCACAAATCAGGATTTGCTTGCATCAGCCGACAGTGTGGATGATACCGAAAATTTAATCGGCAAACTTAATCAAGACAGCACAAACACAGCCGAAATGACACAGCAGGATATCAGAGAGCAATATCCTTTGCTGTCGCTATTACTGCTGAACGAAGATGTGAATGATAAAAACGAAAGGCAAAACAAAGCCTGCGCAGGTCGTGCGCGCTATAGCGATACGTCAAAAATAAACGCAATGCTGGCGCTTCCGCAAGTAAGTCTGATGAAACCGGGCAATCTGCGCTTTTTGTGGACAAGCAAACCTGTTGGAACAGATGGACTGTATTATGAACTAATCGCCATAAAACTTAATCCGCGCTACGACAACAAAGCGCCGCTTTCGGGAGATGCCATAGTTGATGCACGCAAAGAATTTAATCAGGCAAGCGGAAGTCCCTATCCACATGTAAGCATGTCAATGAATTCAGCCGGAACCAAAATATGGGCGCAACTTACAAAAGAAGCGGCAGGCGAAAACGCCAGTAAAAAAGATGAAATAGCAGTAGTACTCGACGGTTATGTTTATTCGTATCCATCAGTTAATGGCGAAATCACAGGCGGAATTTCACAAATAACAGGACGTTTTAGCACTCAGGAAGCCGACGACCTTGTAAACGTTTTAAGTTCGGGTAAAATGCCTGCTCCGGCGCATATAGTTCAGGAAGCCGTTGTTGGACCGACATTAGGCAAGGAATCAATCAACGCAGGAATGTTTTCGTTTCTGCTGGCTTTTCTGTTAATTCTTGTTTATATTTGGCTGTTTTACAACATGGCAGGTTTGGCGGCAAACGTAGCCTTAATAACCAACGTATTCCTTATCTTTGGCGTTTTGGCATCATTCGGCGCAGTACTCACAATGCCCGGCATTGCAGGGATAGTGCTTACGCTTGGTATGGCTGTAGATGCCAACATTATTATTTATGAACGCATCAAAGAAGAACATGCTGCCGGAAAAGCGCTGCGTCTGGCAATCGCAGACGTATACAAAAACGCATATTCGGCAATTATCGATGGACAGTTGACAACGCTTATAACAGGCATAGTGCTGCTATCGTACGGAACAGGACCTGTGAAAGGCTTTGCAACAACGCTTATCATTGGTATTATAACATCGCTGTTTACATCAATATTCATTTCACGCTTGATTTTTGAATGGCTGTTAAATCTCGGTAAAAATATAAAATTCGGATTTGCATGGTCGCTGCATTTTTTGAAAAATACGAAAATCAAATTTATAGACGTACGCCGAAAAGTATTTACCCTTATAGCTGTCATATTGATTGCAGGAACATCCGTGATGCTAATAAAAGGAGAGATCGGACTGTTCAAAAACAAACAAACAGTTTATCTTGACTGGGCAAAAGTATTCAGTTTGGGAGTTGATTTTACGGGAGGAAGAACCTATGTTGTCAGATTCGACAAAAACATTACGTCAAACGAAGTGCGCGAAGCCTTGCTGGCAGAAATGGGCGAAGCATCCGAAGTAAAACAGTACGGTAATTCCGACCAGATGAAAATCACAACAAAATATAAATATAAAGACCAGTCGGAAAATATGGATACCGAAGTTGAAATCATATTGTATAATGCTTTAAAAAACCAGTTTGCAAACAAAGAAATAACTTTGGAAGAATTTGTATCGACACAAACCAATCCTGTTGGAATTATAAGTTCCGAAAAAGTAGGACCCTCAATTGCAAGCGACATTACACGACGCGCCATTTGGGCGGTTATTATTTCGCTGTTCCTTATATTTGCTTACATTGCTATTCGTTTTTCACAATGGCAATGGGGAGTTGGCGGAGTTGTAGCATTAGCCGCAAATTCATGGTTTATTCTTTCTCTGTTCTCATTTGGAGCGGGAATTTTCCCATGGGGCATGGATATCGACCAAACATTTATTGCCGCCATGCTCACAATAATCGGATATTCAATAAACGATACGGTGATTATTTTTGACCGTATCAGAGAATATCGCCGACTCTATCCGAAACACAGTTTGAAAGACAACATCAACGATGCAATAAATGCAACTCTTGTCAGAACATTGAACACATCAGCCACCACAATATTTGTACTTTTAGTAATATTCTTCTTCGGCGGCGACGTCATTCGCGGATTTGCTTTTGCCATGACTGTCGGTATCCTGTTCGGAACGTTCTCGTCAATATTTATTGCAACGCCTGTTGCCTACGAATTGATACAATACAAACAAAAAGTAAAAATAAAAGTTGTAAAACCCGAATTGTTGAAACGATAATGTTTTAATTGATGATAATATTTAAATAAAAAACTGCCGAAAATCGGCAGTTTTTTATTTTATTGCATAACAATATATTCAATTTGAAATTTGCAAGCTACAATATACAGCCAAAGCGCTAAAAGACCCTAACGAGGTTCTAAAAGACCCTAACAAGGTTCTAAAAGACTCAAACAAGGTTCTAAAAGACTCGAACGAGGTTCTAAAAGACCCGAACGGGGTTCTAAAAGAGTCGAGCGAGGTTCTAAAAGACTCGAACAAGGTTCTAAAAGACTCGAACAAGGTTCTAAAAGACCCGAACAAAATAAATCAAATTGTGATTGGGCATTTTACAAAGGTTTTAGAATACGATGTAATATAGTAAGGTATGTAGCTCATAGTTTCGGTGTTTTTTCAGTTTTGTCTTTGACTATGTCGAACTTCGTTTCAGGCAGCGGTTGTGTTCGTTTCCTTTTCCACAGGTCGCTGTCCTGCCGTTATGAAGATTGCGGCTTTCAGCCGGACAGATGCCATATATAATATTCATTATATGATATTACTTATTTCATTGTAAAGTTAGCATAAAATTTTCTATAACAATATTTCATCGGAGTAATTTCCGGTTTTCCACTTCGTGCAGTATGCTCATTTGCTGAATGGCGATTTTGTTCATCTTTATGAGGCGTTCCCGTTGTGGGAGTTCTTCGTTGATGAATACGGCGTTGATGTTTTCCATGTTCGAGAAGCAAATCAGTTCGTTCACGGATATTGCCTTTCAGTTCGGGCATAGCCGAGAAAAACGCTCTCCGCCGGTCTTGCAATTAGCCATAAATG
>JAITLJ010000160.1 GCA_031277925.1 Prevotellaceae bacterium
AGCCTTGATTTTTTGCTTCTTTTGTATCAAGACAAAAGAAGATAAAGAAACAAGTTCATATTTTGCCGAATTTTTGCCTGTATCTATATAAAACTCGGTATTTTTATTCGATAATTTACACCTATAATTTATTAATAACGAATCGTTTCAGTCCTTTTTAAGGAGTGACTATTTATATAAAAAAACAATAGTTCGTATTTTGCCGAATTTCTGCCTGTATCTATATAAATCACGGTATTTTTGTTTGGTAATTTGCGCTTACAATTTATTAATAATGAATGGTTTCAATATTTATTAAGGAGTAACTAATTAATTTATTTTATCCGCAATAAATACTTAATCCATCAAAAGCAACAAACACATTTTCAGGCAATTCTTTCTCGAGTCCAGAATGTAAATCAAGTTGATGCGAAATATGCGTAAGATAAGCCTGTCGCGGTTTTATTTTATCTATAATTTCAAGGGCTTCGGACAAACAAAAATGCGATAAATGTTTTTCGCGCCTCAAGGCATTAATTACAACAGTATCTGTATATTGCATTTTTTTTAATTCTTTCGGCGCAATTCTGTTTGCATCGGTTATGTAACAAAAATTATCTATTTTGAATCCCAATACCGGAAGTCTGCGATGATACGCTCTTACAGGCGTAATTTTAACATTGACAACATTAAAACTGTTTTCGTTGATTTTATGAAATGTAAATTCAGGAACGCCCGGATATTTAATTGTATCGAAAGCATAATAAAAAATCCTGCTCAAAGCCTTTTGTACACGCGTTTCGACATATATATCAACAGCCTTTTGCCTTATATAATTCAAAGCGCGCACATCGTCCAAACCGCCGATATGGTCAAAATGTGCATGAGTAATAAGAATTGCATCCAGATTTGTAATGCCTGCGCTTAACATTTGCTGACGAAAATCAGGGCCGGCATCTATTAAAATCTTTCTGTCGTGCGTTTCAATCAGTACGGAAGAACGCAAACGTTTGTCGCGCGCGTCTGTCGATTTGCAAATTTTGCAATTACAGCCAATCACTGGCGTTCCCTGGGATGTTCCTGTTCCTAAAAATGTTATTTTCATATAAAAATCATTGAATTAATTTCTTTTGCCCGATTCCGGTAACTTTGCAATATAAATATCAACTTTATTTATCAAGGTGCAAATATATAATTTTTTTTTGATATTTTTAACAATTTGAACGCAGACTGTTAAAAATGGTCAAAAATATGAAGACAATGCATCGTTTAGTCGTATATTTGCATCTATATATAAAAATGTATAATGATTTTAAACTCGAAAAATATAGTAAATAAGATGAAAAAGTTGAAGACGAAAAAGGTTTTTTTAGGTTTTGATGATTTTTTTTATTTAAGCAAAAAGAAAAAGAAATTTCCCTTTTTGGTTGATATGAGCGTTGCTGTGTGGCGAAATATTTCGCGTACCATTGTTTCTATTACTGAAATGACGCTTGGATCAACTCTCAATTCATTGATTCGTTTTGAAATTTCGCATCCATATTCGAAAGAAATTCAACGCCGCAAGGATGAATTTCCGTTTGCCGTTGACATGCAAGATATGTGGAAAAAATTAATGAAATCGATGAACAACATGAAAGTATTGCAAAAACTGCCTAAAAATCAATTGTTAGCTGGCGATTCAAAGGTTTGAGATTTGAATTTGAAATTGTTAATCCCATAAGACGTATGCTCATTCGTTCAGTTTCGATACCTGAAAGCAATTCTTTGGCATTAGTCAAAATCGAATGAAAATCAACAATATAATTTTCAAAAGTTTTACTTCTCGTAATTTGGTCGAAATCGTGGAATTTTATTTTCAGCGTTAATGTTTTACCTGAAAAATGAGATTCCTTCAATCGTTCATCAAGTTCTTTTGCGATGTAATAAAGTTCGGTTATGCGCTCAAACCGTGTTGTAAGATTTTTCAAAAAAGTACGTTCTGTTCCTACCGATTTTCGCTCGTAATAAGGAGTAACCTTGCGGTCGTCTATTCCTCTGCATATATTGTAATAAAACTCGCCGGCTTTGCCGAATAACCGTTTAAGCGTGAAAAGCGACAATTTTTTCAAGTCCAAACCTGTGTGCATGCCGAATTTGTGCATTTTTTCGGATGTTGATTTTCCTATTCCGTAAAATTTTTCGACAGGAAGGCTCTCAAGTATTTTGTCAGCTTCATCGGGGAGTATAACTTTAAGTCCATTGGGTTTATTCATATCCGAAGCCAATTTTGCCAAAAACATATTGTACGAAACACCTGCTGAAGCCGTAAGTTGAGTAGTTTCAAAAATTCGATTACGTATTTCCTTTGCTATTAACGTTGCCGATTTTATCCCTTTAAAATTAGATGTAACGTCGAGAAAGGCTTCATCAATCGAAAAAGGCTCAATCAGGTCGGTGTATTCGTCTAATATTGATTTTATTTGATTTGAAACTTTTCTATATTCGGCAAAGTCGGAATGTACGAATATCAAATCAGGGCAAAGTCGCTTTGCTACAACGCTCGACATTGCAGAACGTACTCCAAATTTACGCGCTTCGTAACTTGCTGTCGACACAACGCCTCTTTCCGAATCGCCTCCAACAGCAACAGGTTTGCCGCGCAATTCTGGATTGTTTCGTTGCTCAATGGCAGCAAAAAAAGCATCCATATCGATATGAATTATTTTTTGCATACTTCAAATAGAAAATTCAAAGATAAAAAATTTTTCAGAATTGTAAAGCCTCTGAAAAACGTCCATTATTTAGATTTATTACCTTCGTTTCTGGTAGTTTCGTTTGCCTCTTTTTGCTCCTGAACGCATTATTTTATTTTGCACGGTTTTAATGTCAATAAAAAACGGGATACTTTTTAATTAGTCCCTCCTTACGAAAAAAAAGACAATAATACGACATTAATACCAAAACGGTATCAAAACAGACTGAAAAATAATGATATTTTGCTGATATTCAATTTATATAAATTGCAGTTTGATGGCGTTTTGGTATAAAATTTTCGGTCAGCTATTTTTGCAATGACGAAAAATCTGTCCCGTTGGAAATAGGAAAAGAAGAGGATGAAAAAATATATTAATAAAGGACTTGTCTCCTTATACCAAAACGGTATCAAAACAGACTAAAATATAATGGTATTTTGTTGATATTCAATTTATATAAATTATTGTTTGATGGCATTTTAGTATGAACTGTCGTATCCGACAGCACAAACTTTGCCTGTCTGGAAACTTCTGCTCCATGAAGATTTACACTGTACGCAAAAATTTTTGCAAAACCTCTTTCTCCAATTCGTTTGCGAAAATATACAAAATCGCTCGGATCAAACGGAAATTTGTGTTCAAAAAATACCTCGCTGCAAAAATATTGCATGTAAGAACCTTAAATCCAGCGCTTTGCCAAACCTTCATCTCCTAAATTTTCCATTTGTTTCAATCGTAAAGTTAATAATTCCTGCAATTTTATACAAACATTTT
>JAITLJ010000068.1 GCA_031277925.1 Prevotellaceae bacterium
TTTGATGATTTCGACCGAAATTATGCTTTCACTGCGCATGATTTTGATGATTTCGACCGAAATTATGCAAATACGACAATATTACAAAGTAAAATATTACAGAAATAAATCGTCAGCGAGCAGGTCGCGCGAAATGTATGTTTCCGCGCTTCTTTTCACCAACATTCTATCCATAGCGAGAATGCTTCCGCTGCGCTTTGGTTGTTTCTTTTGTGTCAAGACAAATTAACAGAAAGAAATAATTGTCTGAAATTTTTAATGTTTTAGCATGGTCTTTTTTATTCATAAGGAAGAACCAAATCACCTGTAATTATAAACACAAAATATTTTAACCTAATTTTACAAAAAACTGTAAAATAATATTATCCGGCAAAGTATTTATCAATTATATTTCAATATTATCAGGTTTTTTGTTATTTTTGTCGCTTATTAAATTTGATTTTATGAAAATTTCAAAAACTAAAATAATTAAATGGTGCCGAATTATTTTCTTTGCTCCATTTGTTTTATTGATATTAATGATTTTGATGGTAATGACAGGCATGTTCGGTCCGTTGCCATCATTCAAGGATTTGGAAAATCCACAGCGAAAACTTGCAACCAGCGTTATTTCTGCCGATGGCGTTATGCTCGGAACATTTCATATCGAAAATCGTTCGCCCGTGAACTATGAAGATTTGTCGCCCAATCTTGTAAATGCGCTTATATCAACCGAAGATATTCGTTTTTACAGTCATTCGGGAATAGATTTTAACAGTCTGGCTCGCGTTTTTGTTAAGACAATTATCGGAGGCAACATAGCCGGCGGAGGCGGAGGAAGCACAATAACTCAACAACTTGCATTAAATCTTTTTTCGGAACGCTCAACAAATAAGGTAAAGCGCACAATACAAAAATTACAGGAATGGGTTACAGCCGTGAAAATAGAACGAAGCTATACCAAAGAAGAAATAATAGCGATGTATTTTAATACAGTTCCATTTGGCAGTAATGCTTTCGGAATAAGAGCCGCAAGCCAGACATTTTTCAAAAAAGAACCTGTTGATTTGAATATTCAGGAAGCCGCCGTTTTGGTAGGACTGGTAAACGGACCTACGATGTACAGTCCTGTTCGCAATCCCGAAAGAGCGCTTAAACGCCGCAATCATGTAATTTCACAAATGTGCAAATATGGTTTTATATCGCAAGCCGAAAGCGATTCAATAAAAAATATTCCTGTTGACATGTCCAAATATTCACAACAGGATCATACCAGCGGTTTGGCGCCTTATTTCCGCGAAATGCTTAAACGCATAATGAACGCAAAAGAACCCGAAAAAAGCAATTATAACAGCGATGCCGATTATCAGTACGATTTATATCAATGGAAAAACAATTCGCTTTACGGATGGTGCAATAAAAACACAAAAAGCAACGGCGAAAATTATAACATCGACCGCGATGGCTTGAAAATATACACAACCATAGATTCGCGAATGCAGCGATATGCCGAACAGGCAATAGAAGAACATTTGGGAAAAGATTTACAGCCTAAATTCGACAAAGAAATAAAAGCAAAAAAACAACTGTTTACAGGACTGACAAAAAAAGAAATTGACAATATCATTACAGCAGCAATAAAACAAAGCAACCGTTACAGAGAACTGTCAAAAGCGGGATATTCCAATTCGGAAATACTGAAATCATTTGACGAACCTACAAAAATGACCGTTTTTTCATGGCAAAAAGGAAGCAAAGATACATTAATGACTCCGCGCGATTCGATACTTTACCATAAATCGTTGTTGCGCGCAGGTTTTATGGCAATAGAGCCTCAAACAGGACACATAAAAGCCTACGTGGGCGGAATAAATTTTAAATATTTCAAATACGATGCCGTATATCAGGGAAAACGACAGGTCGGCTCAACAATAAAACCTTTTTTATATACCCTGGCAATGCAGGAAGGTTATAATCCATGTTCGGAATTGCCTTGCGTACAACCGCGCATAGAATACAAACCGGGCGAATTTTGGGAACCGAAAAGCACAACAAGAGAAGAACATCGCGGCAAAATGATGACATTGAAAAAAGCCTTAGCCTTGAGCGATAACTGGATTTCGGGACAGTTGATAGAAATATTCGGACCGCAAGCCTTAGCCGACATGTGCCATCGAATGGGAATTCACAGCTATTTGGATCCTGTTTATCCTTTGTGTTTGGGCAGCGCCGATATTTCTCCGCTCGAAATGGTTGGAGCCTTTGCAACTTTTGCAAACAAAGGAGTATATATCGAACCGTTTTTTGTAAGCAGAATCGAAGACAATAAAGGAAATATTATTAGTACATTCGTACCCGAAAGCCGTGAAGCGATAAGTTCGGAAACAGCATATCTTATGCTAAATCTGATGCAGGGCGTAGTTAATCACGGAACAGCAAGACGCTTGCGAACACTGTACATTCCCGAAGGACAGATTGCAGGAAAAACAGGAACATCAAACAGCCAGTCGGACGGCTGGTTTATGGGAACAATGCCGAAACTGACAGGCGGCGTTTGGGTTGGAGGCGAAGACAGAAGCATACACTTTTCGAGTCTTGCGCTTGGCGGCGGTTCTAACATGGCATTACCTGTCTGGGGTATTTTTATGCAAAAAGTTCTTAACGACAATCGTCTTAATGTTTCAAAAAACGACACTTTTGAAAAACCTGCAAATATCACATTAAATTTTGATTGCGACACCGCAGATACCACAGATACAGAAAATGCCGCCGATACCGAACAGGAAAATAACATTATTGAAGAAAATAATAATTTGTTCTGACCGAAATAAAAAATATATTTATCACCGATCCAGAAGCAATTTACGATTTTATTTTTCTGGATTAATTGATTGAACTTCGCTGCGCTTTGCAATTTAAAGATTTAAAATTTAAGATTTAAAGAACAATGACAAAAACGACATATCTCCGTGCATTACGTGCGGATTGCTCCAAATGACATGAAAAACCGCCGGTGCTCCGCACGTAAACTTTGTTGGCGATTATTTTTCTGATTAAAACTTTATTGCAAAATTGTTTGAATTTGATCGTGAAGTAATGAAATACTAATCAACTCTTTCAAATTCAGTGTGAGTTTGAAATTGACCTGATTATTTGGGTTCATCGAAACAAGTTGTTTTTCAAAGTTGCCTTGCCTGATATAAAATTTGCGGTCTTTGTGGTGATAAGAAATGTCTTTTTTTTCAAAAATGCGGAACAAAACGGCATCTTCGCAAATACCAATACATAAAAGATAGTTGTAGTTGTAATTCGGATTTATACCGTTAAATTGAAAAGTGTTATTTTTATTGCCTTTGCGAGCTGTTTTCACTTCAAAGAATACACCATTTTTTGTTTGAATGTCGTACTCATCGTGTATAATGCCATCGTCAATAATTTCAACAAATTGACTGATAAGAAATTTAGAGTATTCTTCACCGATTTGCCCAACAGCATTGCCTTCCAAATCGCCAATTTTAGCGAATTTTGCATCTGGATTTTTGCCAAGTTTAGTTTCAAGATATTTGCGTTCGATTATTTCCTGCAATTTGGCTTCTAATTGATTTATATTAAGCATATTATAATGTAAATTGATTTATAATTTTTGCATTATCGTATAATACTTGAAAAATATTTGATTTTCCAATATGATAGCAGGAATTTGTTGCCAAACTTGCATAATTTTTCCAGTCTGTATTTTCAAAAATTTCGATAATTTTATTTTTAAGTTGTTCATTTTCAGTGGTAAAAATAACTGCTACGCCCGATTTATATTTTACTTCCGAAAAATCATATACAATAGAAATTTTGTTGTGAAAGGTTGAAGAAATATAAAAATCAGCCTTTTCATCAAAAATCCATTTTTTGCCGCATTCTCGATTTTTAGCCAGCGAAACAGTAACAACTTTTACAATGTCGCCAAAAGGTTCTTTGTATTTGTTGTTATACCAACTAAATTCCTTTGTTTCAGGCTTATGATTTTTACTCCAAATTTGAAACACACATTTTACATCTACTGTTTTTTGCGTTGTTGGGATATAAAAACTGTTTTGAGGCAAGCGTTCCGAATGGATTAAATTAAATCCGCGAACACGATATTTTACAGAACCTTTGCCCTTGCTTTCAAAAAACATTGGTAATATAAAACATACATAATCTGCTTTTTGCGAATGATTTATGAAATTCAGAGCCATAACGCCTCGATGCCCGAAAGGTGGATTTCCAATGATAATCAATTTTTCATTCGGAAGTTCAAATTTCAAATAATCAGATTTAATAATATTGCTTCTCAGAGGCTCAATATCAAGTCCAATTCTTTTATTTTCAGGCAACAGGTCAAAAAAACAACCTCCGCCAACGCTTGGCTCTAACCATGTGTATTTTTCAATATCGGTTTCGTATTTTGAAATAATTTCGTGCGTTTTGGCAAAAAGATTTTGCGCTAATTCTTTGTCAGTAAAGTACTGGTCAAGTAAGTTACTTGAATTTTCTTTCATTAAATTGCCATTCACATATCTAAATTCATTACCAAACAGTGTTTCTGCCATATAAAAAATACTTTTGTGCAAAGTTAGCATAAAATTTTCGATTACACCCAGACTGATTAAAAATGTCTGTCTAAATTTATAGAAGAAATTCATGTTATCATAAGATCAACATGTCATTATTAAAGTTTGACATGGAATTTCTTTATCTTCTTTTGTATCAAGACAAAAGAAGATAAAGAAATATATCCCGCTATGAATTGTTTATTGGTAAAAACGAAATATCTCTGTGCATTACGTGCGGAATTCCCCAAATGACATGAAAAACCGCCGGCGCTCCGCACGTACTCGTTGTTGCGGCAAAATTTCTACTAATATTCAGTCCCTAGCGGGACAGGCTCCGCAATTTAAAGATTTAAAATTTAAGATTTAAAGAACAATGGCAAAAAAACTATCCTGTTATGGATAGAATTTTTGTAGAAAATAATCGCCACAGCACGTTTTGTGCAATAGCCTGCTTTTTTGTTTTCTATAAATTGTTTAAAATTAAAAAAGCCCTGCAAATACAGGGCTTTCAAATATTACTATGATTTAATGATTTGATTTTTACATCATTCCACCCATGCCGCCCATTCCGGGAGCGCCGCCCATTGGAGCAGGATTTTCTTCTTTCTTTTCAGCCAAAATACATTCGGTTGTCAAAAACATTCCTGCAACTGATGCTGCGTTTTCCAAAGCGATACGTGTAACTTTTGTCGGGTCGATAACGCCGGCTTCGTAGAGGTCTTCGTAAACATTTGTGCGTGCATTGTAGCCGAAGCTGCCTTTGCCTTCTTTCACTTTTTGTATTACTATCGAACCTTCAACGCCTGAATTTTCTGCAATTATACGAAGCGGTTCTTCTATTGCGCGTTTCACAATCTGAATACCTGTAGTTTCGTCTTCGTTTTCGCCTTTAAGGTTTTCGAGATCCGTAATTGCGCGGATGTAAGCTACGCCGCCGCCTGCAACAATTCCTTCTTCGGCTGCTGCGCGCGTTGCGCTCAAAGCATCTTCAACGCGGTCTTTCTTTTCTTTCATTTCAACTTCGCTTGCTGCTCCAACATAAAGAACGGCTACGCCGCCTGACATTTTTGCAAGGCGTTCTTGAAGTTTTTCGCGGTCGTAGTCGGATGTTGTAAGCGACATTTCCGTGCGAATCTGTTCTATGCGTTTTACGATTTCTTCTTTTTTACCTGTGCCGTTTACGATGGTTGTATTTTCTTTGTCGATAGTTATTTTTTCGCACGAGCCAAGCATGTCGAGCGTTGTAGATTCCAGTTTCAATCCGCGCTCTTCGCTTACAACCGTGCCGCCTGTAAGTATGGCGATATCTTCGAGCATTGCTTTGCGGCGGTCGCCGAATCCTGGTGCTTTTATTGCTGCAATTTTAATTGTTCCGCGAAGTTTGTTTACTACAAGCGTTGTCATTGCTTCGCCGTCAACATCTTCGGCAATAATAAGCAGCGAGCGTCCGTTTTGTGCAATTGGTTCTAATATCGGAAGAAGATCTTTCATTGTCGATATCTTCTTATCGGTCAACAGGATATAAGGATTTTCGAGAACAGTTTCCATCTTTTCGGGATTTGTAATAAAATACGGCGAGATATAGCCGCGGTCGAATTGCATTCCTTCAACTATTTCGACTGTGGTATCTGTTCCTTTGGCTTCTTCAACTGTAATTACTCCTTCTTTTTTAACTTTGCTGAACGCTTCGGCAATAAGTTTTCCGATAGTTGTGTCGTTGTTGGATGATACTGTTGCCACCTGTTCTATTTTTTCGATATTGTTGCCTACTTCCTGCGTCTGTTTTTTCAGGCTTTCGACAACGGCAACCACAGCCTTGTCGATTCCGCGTTTCAAGTCCATTGGATTTGCGCCTGCCGTAACATTTTTCAATCCTACATTGATTATTGATTGAGCCAAAACGGTTGCCGTTGTTGTTCCATCGCCTGCATTGTCGGCGGTTTTTGAAGCAACTTCGCGCACCATTTGCGCTCCCATGTTTGTAAAGCGGTCGTCTGATTCTATTTCTTTTGCAACCGTAACTCCGTCCTTAGTAATTTGCGGCGCTCCGAACTTCTTGTCTATAACAACGTTACGACCTTTTGGACCTAATGTAACTTTTACTGCGTTTGCAAGCATGTCAACTCCTTCTTTTAAAAGGTTACGCGCTTCGATATTAAATTTTATTTCTTTTGCCATAATTGTATATTTGTGATTAAATTTTAATAACTAGATAATAAATTGTGAATTAAACTATTGCCAAAATATCGCTTTGCTTCATTATAAGATAATCAACTCCGTCGATATTGAGCTCGGTGCCTGCATATTTTCCGTAAAGCACTTCATCGCCAACTTTAACTTCCATAACAACATCTTTGGTACCGTTGCCTGTTGCAACAATAACTCCGCGTTGTGGTTTTTCTTTTGCCGTGTCGGGAATATAAATTCCGCTTGCTGTTCTTTCTTCGGCAGCCTTTGGTTCTATTACCACTCTGTCTGCCAATGGTCTAATGTTAATTTGTTTACTCATATTGATTTTATTTTAATTTATTTATAATATATAATATCTGTTTTATTTATTTCAGTCATTGCTGAACTATCAGAAAGTATGCCAAAACAATTTTTGACAAAAATACGGAAATTTTTTCAGTAAACTGCAATTTGCACATGTCAAAAAATGACATATTGTCGGGTTTTATGAATTTTTATAAAAAATAAATTTCAACCACATAATTCCGTAAAATTATAAATAATATTTTTTAAAACAGTTCTGCATCTTTTGTAACAAACTGTATTTAAGCGAAATATTGATAATAATAAAAATATTTTCAATAAAAATTTACAAATTTTTGCGTTTTGAAAAAAAACGCTTATCTTTGTATCATATTTTTTTAACAAAATGTTCAATTTAATTAAAAAACAGAAATTTATGAAGAAAATTTTATTAATTACGCTGGTTGCTTTACTGGGTATTGCAACAGCAAACGCTCAAATTAAAGTTGGAGCGAAAGCAGGTGGAAATCTTGCAACCATAACGGATGAAAATGCCAAATTTAAATTAGGCTTTCACATTGGCGGTTTTGCCGAATTTACGATTGCTGACCGTATCGCTATTCAGCCAGAACTTCTTTTTTCTACACAAGGCGCAAGTATTAAGAATGTCGATAACGCGAGTCTTAATCTTAGTTATCTCAATGTTCCTGTATTGTTGAAAGTGAAACTTACAGAAGGGCTTAGCGCTGAGGTTGGCCCTCAGGTTGGTTTTTTGTTATCTGCAAAAAGTACCGGCGAAGAGTCACGAGATCTAAAAGAACGTTGTAAAACGCTGGATTTTACTGCAGTTGCAGGTTTAAGTTATACCTTTGCAGAAAAATTTGTTGTAGGCGCACGTTACAATTTTGGATTGACAAACGTCTACAAAGAAACTGAAGATGACTCCAAGTTAAAAAACAGCGTTATACAGGTAAGTTTTGGCTATAAGTTTTAATTTTCAGAATTTTGAGTGTAAAAAAGAAAAGGCAGGAAATCCTGCCTTTTTTATTTTGTTGCCGCCATTGCGAAATGCGAAACAAACCTGAAACAATTTACTGTTTGTTTCTTCGGTTGGCTTCGCTTCGCAATTTAAAGATTTAAGATTTAAAATTTAAGAATTTAAAGAACAATTAAGGTAAAAACGAAATGTCTTTGTGCATTACGTGCGGGTTTATCACAAATGACTTGAAAAACCGCCGGCGCTCCGCACGTAAACTTTTCTGCGGCAAAATTTTTACTAATATTCAGTCCCTGACGGGACAGGCTCCGTAATTTAAAGAACAATGGCGAAAACGACATATCTCCGTGCATTACGTGCGGGGGTTTATCACAAATGACTTGAAAAACCGCTGGCGCTCCGCACGTAAACTTTTCTGCTGCAAAATTTCTACTAATATTCAGTCCCTAGCCGGAGAGGCTGCGTAATTTAAAGATTTAAAGAGTCGCTCCTTAAAAAGGGTCGAAACGATTCATTATTAATAAATTGTAAGCGTAAATTATCGAATAAAAATACCGAGTTTTATATAGATACAGGCAAAAATTCGGCAAAATACGAACCTGTTTCTTTATCTTCTTTTGTCTTGATACAAAAGAAGCAACCGAAGCGTAGCGGAGTTCGCGAACACCAATAAAAAACAAACACAGCGTGAGCAAAAAATCAAGGCTTGCGTTG
>JAITLJ010000069.1 GCA_031277925.1 Prevotellaceae bacterium
CGAAAAGTTCTGTTCTGTTTTGTTTTCAATAATATTTAAAGGCTGCATGGTAAATGCATCAAACAGCAATAATTGCGTTTTGCCTTTTATTTGATTTTCGGTTATATTGTTGATTTTTGCGCTAAATTCGATATTGTCGCCATTGCGGAAAAAGCGCGGCGCATTTGCCGAAACGGCAATTTCTTTTTGCGTAAGGGTATATGCTGTAATTTTTCCTGTTTCAAGCTGTTTGCTATGAGCAAGTCCAAGTAATTTCCACTTCGTAAGACTTTCGGGAATAACAAAATCAATAATTATTTCGCTGTTTTTGTCGGTGAGCAGTTGAGGATAGAAAAACGCTGTTTCGTTGAAATTTGTACGGGGAACAACAATGTTGTTATTGTCGATTTCGATATGTTCATCATTTATTGTTATTTTATCATTTTCCATAGCAAAATCTTCTGAAAAAATATTTTCATTTCTTCTTATTTGTACTCCCGCTACTTTTCCTCTCATAGCCAATTCTGTTTTTGCAGTTACTGCATAAGCAACAACAACAGTTTCCTCAAGCATATTAGAATCAGACGAAAGCACAACGCTCAATACATCATTCTGTACTGTTATTTCCTGTGTTATATATCCTAAAAATGAAAACACAAGGACATCGCCATGTTCTGCCGCAATTTCAAATTCTCCGTTTTTATCGGTATGCGTTTCTGTACTTGGTTTGTCTTTTATTAAAACAGAAATATAATCCAGCGGTTGATAATTGTCGTCAACCACAATACCTTTTATTTTTCCTTCGGTTTGGGTAATTTTATTTATAATTTCCGTATAATTTGCATATCGTTTTATGTAGTCAGCATTTAGCAGTCGTTCGTAATTTTTGGCTGTGAAATGGCTGTTTATATAAACACTGTAAAGATTTTTTGAATAAGACAAACCGGAAGTGTTTGTTTCTCTCCAATTATTATAATAATAACTCAAAGGTTGATTTTTTGCAAAATCTTTATTCCAGTCGTGCGCAACAAAAGCGTCCAGCGAGGCATCATAAAGGCTAACAAGCATTTCAGCCATTGTTTTTTCGTTATTTGGCGATTTTATGCGCAGTTTCCACTGTTCTTTTTCGCCGGGTTGCAGTTTGTCGCGGAAAGTAACAAGCGAAATGTCAAGGTTGTTTTTGTCTTCGTAAGGTTTTACAGTGTGTTGCGATGTATAAACTCTGTTGTTGAATATGCTCACAAACAACACTGAAAATTCTTCATTATTTTTTGTTGCGGGCATAGCGATTTTTATGCTTTGCGGCGTTTTACCGACAATTATATTTTTTGATTCAATCAACTTATTTCTATATACAACATCGTAATGAACATACATAGTATCGCTGATTCCTCCTGCAAAAAATTCAATTTCTTTTTCGGTCTGTTTTCCTTTGCGCACCCAATGTTTCATATCTGTAAGAATATTGTCGCTTTGCAGTTGAATATAAGTTTTTGTGTGTGTTGTGATATTTTCGGCGTTTTTTGCCGTAATGTCAAATCGGTACGAAGCGCTTCCGTACTGTTTCAATTCGCCGAGATCGATTTTCTTTGTTTTGTCGGTATTGAACGAGATGGTTTTTACAAGAGCAATTTCTTCAAAATTTTCGATTTTATCTTCGTCTTCGTAAGCATCATCTGGGAAAAGTTTTTTATACTTATCGTATGACAGTACATGTTTATCAGGTTTTTCCCAAAGTCGTTTGCGCAAAAGTTTTTCGGGTTGTTTAAGTTTGTAAATATTTACCGTAATGTCAGATATTGTCGGATTGCCGTTCAAGTTTTTTGTAAACATATCGAATAGAAGGCTGTCGGCGATATTTGCCGTTTCCGGGATATTTGTTTCTATCACAAGCGGTTTTTTGCTCATTCGCAAACCGTATCGGGCTGTGTGCGTTTCGCCGTTGTTGTCGGTAACGTCAATCGAAATATTATAAACGGCAATTTGCATATCATTTTCCAATCTGCTGCCGTCGGCAAAAAAGTTGATATTGAAGTTTCCATTTTCATCGGTATTTGTTTCTCCGTTTGCTATAATTTCTGTTGTGGCGTTAACAGCGTAATTCCACCATCTATACGGAAATTCTATTTGGCGCGTGATGCCATACGAAACTTTTGCATTGTCGATATTGTAACCGGCGTAAGATTTTGCAATGCCCGAAATGTTCACTGTTTCATTGAATTTGTAATTTTTTTCAACTGTATTTATTATTACTTCAAAAGTTGGACGCTTATATTCTTCAACATAAAAACCGATTTCTCCATAATCGCTTTCTATTGTGAATTTTCCGCCCAAAACCGATTGCGGCAAAACGAAACTTCCGCTGAATGTTCCATATTCGTTGCTTACTGCATTGATTGTTGCAAGTTCTTCATCATTTGGATCATTCAATATAATTTCTTCTTCTTCGCCGACTGCAATTGAATATTTATTGTCTTTATTATTCAACACAATTCCTTTGAAATATACTGTTTGTCCGGGTCGATAAATAGCTCTGTCAAGAAAAAATTTTGTTACTGTATAATTTTTAAAATCAAAGGACGAATATCTGGTTAAGGGTATTGAAAAATTTTTTAAAACTAAAGAATCGCTTTTTTCCGAAACAGTAACAATGTCGTTGTAATTAACCGAAACGGCGTCTCTTATAAAGCCTTGACTGTTGCTTGCATATTCTTTTTTTATTTTCATTTTATTATTCGCAATTTTGAAACTTGCATTCGCCAAAGGTTCGCCTGTCATGCGATTGGCAAGATAAATTTCATTAGTTGTTGAATTTACGTTTTTATAAACATAGGCGATTGACGATAACTGAAATGTTGCACATTCGATAACTTTTTCGCTTGCATTGAAAAAATCGGGAGAATTGCTTGCTACAAGAATAAATATTGCCTGTGCAAAAGGATGAAAATTACAAGCAATTTCGGTGGTATGTAATTTATAATCATTTGTTTGCGGCATATTTACTTTCCATTCTTTTACAGGCAGTGCATTTTTTTCAATCAACTTTTCCTTGTCGGTTTGAATCTTGTCTGTATTGGAAAGCATTACAATTCTGTACTCATCAGGCACTCTGTAAATACGAAAATAAACCGTATCAACATCTTTGTATTTTACAAGAATTTTTATCGGTTTCATCGGCATGTCAATATTTTCGACAGTCAAGCCTAATCTTGGATATTTTATGTGTTTGATATACTGTTCGAATGCCGCTTTTTGTTTTTCGCTGATATTTTTTTGCTGCAATACCGTTTCGCAAATTTTTACGGCTTTGGCTTCTTCGCCGTTTTCTTTGTACATTTCGGCAAGTTTTTGATTAGCCGCGAACCAAATATCATTTTTTTCGCCTGTTTCAATAATTTTCAGCAAACTTGATATTATCAGCGTTTTTTTGTTTTGTAATGTGGAATTGTTTATCAAAAAATTAAAGCGTTTAAGATTAATATCGCCGAGAGCAAGTGCATCGTTTTGTTGCAAATGAAATTTTGTAAGTTGTTGTAAAATATTCAACGCGAGCAGCAAATTTGAAGTTGAATCGTTGTCTGTTATTTGTATTTTTGCAAAATCGTTGGCATTGGCAGTAAACAGATTTTCGTCATTTGGCAAAAAAAGATCTTTGGGTTTTGTTATTCGCAGTTCGCTGTTTTCAAATGCCGATATTGCACGATGCGCAACAAAATCATACAAAGTCGGACGATATTCGCGCGTTTCTTTATTTCCTGTCAAAATATCGTTGATATAATCAATTTTGATTTTGCTTAAAGCATTGCTGTTTTCAACCGAACGTTTATATGCTTCGATACATTCATCGAAAATTCGGTTCAAACTCCATGTTGTAACATCCAAATTTGATTTGTCATCATTCACATCCGTGCGATTGTGATACCGCCATCTGTTTTGTCGATAATAATTCAAAAACGCTTCGCCAAGCAACGAATTTATAAGCGATTGAGCAACATTTGATTTGGTTTTTTGCAAATCATTACGCAAGGTATTTATTGCTGTTACAGTAATATTTTCTTCGGTATATTGCTGGCAAGCCTGTCGATAAATTATTGATTTTACGAGTTGAACATCATCTCCCTTTTTTAGCGACTGTTCGTATATTATGTTCAGTTTTTCTATTGCCGTTTTATATAAACCATCGGCAAACAAAGAGTTGATTTCTGTCCATTTTTTGTCATTTGTCTGTGCCTGTACAGAATAAATTGACATAAATCCTGTTATTAAAATTGTGGTTAATAGTTTCATAATCTTATGGTTTTATAATTAATTTTATTTTTTTAATGATTTAAAATATTTTTTATTCTTTGGCTTCCACATTTGTCAAATCTTCGACTTTCAGCCAGTCGTATCCTTTTTCTTCGAGTTCCAAAGCAAGTTCCTTGCCTGCAGTTTTTACTATTTTTCCGTTATATAAAACGTGAATAATATCAGGCACAATATAGTTGAGCAAACGTTGATAATGAGTTATTACAATTGTCGAAGTGTCGGGGCGTCTCAATAAGTTGACTCCGTTTGCAACAATGCGCAGTGCATCAATATCAAGTCCCGAATCGGTTTCATCGAGTATCGAAAGTTTTGGTTCGAGCATTGCCATTTGAAATATTTCGTTTCGCTTTTTTTCGCCGCCCGAAAAGCCTTCATTCACCGAGCGGTTTGTAAGTTTTGAATCTATTTCGACCAAAGCCATTTTTTCGCGCATCAGTTTCAGAAATTCGGATGCTGAAAGCGGTTCAAGTCCGTTATGTTTACGATGTTCGTTGAGTGCGGCTTTCATAAAATTAACGTTGCTTACACCCGGAATTTCAACAGGATATTGAAAACTTAAAAACAAACCTTCGTGCGAGCGTTCTTCGGGCGGCATTGTAAGCAAATTTTTACCGTTGAACAATATTTCGCCATCAGTAACTTCGTAATTTGGTTTGCCTGTAAGCACGGCGGCAAGCGTACTTTTGCCCGAACCGTTTGGTCCCATTATTGCATGTATTTCGCCTGCATTTATTGATAAATTCACGCCTTTCAAAATTTCTTTTCCTCCAATTGAAGCGTGCAGATTTTTTATTTTCAGCATTTTTTGTTTTTGTTTTACTGTTAAAAACGGGATTAAATGAATAAATCGCCCTGATTGTTATATTTTTATTGGAAATAAACCGATACAAAAGTAATAAAAAAATAATTACTGATTGACTTTTACGATTTGATAATGATTATTTAGTTGTTCCTTACGAAAAAAAATAATGCTAATATATTAAATAGCTACTTCTTAATAAACATTGAAACTATTTAGTATCTCCTTAAAAAGGGTCGAAACAGTTCATTATTAATAAATTACAGGCATAAATTATCGAATAAAAATACCGTGTTTTATATAGATACAGGCAAAAATTCGGCAAAATATGAACCTGTTTCTTTATCTTCTTTTGTATCAAGACAAATTAACAGAAAGAAATAATTGTCTGAAATTTTCATACCCAAACGCCATCAAACTGTAATTTATATAAATTGAATATCAATAAAATATCTTTACAGTTCAGGGTATTTTGATACCGTTTTGGTATTAATGTACTATCATTGTCCTTTTTTATTCGTAAGGAGCGACTAATTACAGCCTGACAGGCTGCAATTTGGAGCAATTTTCTGAGTATTAAATGTTATTCTCTGTTTTTTGTGTCGATTAGGATTGTTACAGGTCCGTCATTTACAAGAGCAATTTTCATGTCGGCGCCAAAGATTCCTGTTGCTACTTTTTTCCCAAATTCGGCTTCTGTAATTTCGATAAATTTTTCATAAAAAGGAATTGCAATTTCGGGTTTTGCCGCTTTTATATACGATGGACGATTTCCTTTTTTTACAGATGCATGCAAAGTGAATTGACTTACAATCAGAATTTCGCCATCAATATCCTGTATCGAAACATTCATCACGCCTTGACTGTCGTCGAAAATGCGAAGTTTACAAACTTTTGCCGCAAGCCACGACAAATCTTCGAGCGCATCATTTTCTTCAAAACTTACAAGCATCATTATTCCTTTTCCTATTTGCGATTTTACAGCGCCATCAATAGTTACCGATGCCTGCGATACTCTTTGAACAACTGTTTTCATTCTTTATATTCTTTAATTTGTGGCAAAAATACATAAATTTTATTTTGCAACCAGCGCTTCATATCCCAATTTTCGTGCATGTTCGGCAATTTTATCAAGTTCGTCGAAATTCACTTTTTGCAAATTGTCGGCAGGCGTTTTTCTGTCGATTGAATAAATCATTATTTTGCGTGGTTCAATCTTCTTTATTGCATCAATCCAGGCGTTTATCTCTGATTTGGTTGTGTTGTCAATTTGTTTTCCGTCATAAATTCCACGCAAAAACATTGTTTGCAAAATCATGTGTTTTTTTAGTTTTTGCATGTTTTCAATTATTTTGTCGATAGAATATGAAAATTGCGGTTTGTTAATCAACACTGCCGTTTCATCAATGCCCGAATCGAGTTTCAATATTGCATTGTCAATTTTCAATAATGCTGTAACAACATCTGGGTTTGCAAGCATTGTTGCATTCGACAAAACAGAAATTTTTGCAGCAGGAGCATACTGGTTTCTCAAAGTTATTGTATCGTCGATGATTGCCGAAAATTCGGGATGCATTGTCGGTTCGCCATTTCCTGAAAATGTTATGGAATCGGGATATTGTTTTTCATCTTTCAGCAACTTCAATTTTAACTCAAGATGTTTTTTTATGTCGTTGCGCCGATTAAATTTTTTCTTTTTGTCTTTTGTATTCCAGCCACATTCGCAATAAATGCAATTGAAATTACAAAGTTTACTTTCTGCCGGTAAAAGATTAATACCAAGCGATATGCCAAGTCGGCGACTGTGTATTGGTCCAAAAACGGGTTCATTAAAAAGCATAACAGTAAATTTTAATTATAAAATTCGTGAAGTTGACTTTTTCGTCAGCATCATTTTTTGCATATCCACATTATCAATCAAAACTGTTCCGGGCATTTTTCCCGTTTCAAAAGTTCCGATTTTTTTTTCAATATCAAGCGCTTGGGCGCCATTGAGCGTTGCCCATGTCAACAATTCGTTGAGTTCAATGTTTTTAAAATTATCGGAAACCGTACGCAATTCATCAATCATCGAAAGATTTGTATTTGACGACAAACTGTCTGTTCCTATGGCAATTTTTGCATTTTTGCGACTGAACATTTCAATCGGCGGCAAATGATTTTCTATATATAAATTTGATTTCGGGCAAAGTGTCCAACTTATGTTTTTGCTTGCCGACACTGCAAAATCATAATCATTTTCAGTTGTAAAAGTGTTGTGAACAAGCAGAATTTTTGTGTTTTTATCAATATCGTCCAAAATACGGTGAATTGGCGATTTTCCTGTTGGCAAAGGTTTGTTGGGTCTTACAAATTCGCTGTAAAATTTTAAAAATTTACCCGAATTATTTTCAAAATATTCGTTTTCGTCCTGTGATTCCTGATTATGATACGACAAAATTCCATATTTTTCGGCGCGCAGTTTCATTTCCGAAAACAGTCGGTCGCACATCGAATACGGAGCATGCAGCGTAGGCGAAATCGAAATTCCAAGTTTTTTGCCCAAATCTACAATATCTTGATTTTCCTGCATAATTTTATCTGTTTCGTTTTCATTGCACGAAAATGCTTCGACAAAGGTGTGATAAAATATTTTACTTTGTTTTTTCAGATCGAAAGTCAAATCGCTGTTTGAAATATCTCCAACGGCAACAATGCCTTGCAGATACATAAAATTATCGTAAAATTTTGCAGCGTCAGTTTGCTGCGATCTATCGGCAATATTTCGCCGTTTGGGTATTTCCTTTATAAAACCTGTGATTCCTGTGTGTGCAGGAATTGTATTTTTCAAGTGCGAAAGTTCCAAATGACAATGTGCATTTACAAATCCCGGACATATTATTCCTGCGTAAAATTCAATATCTTCGTCGTTTTCCGAAAATGCCGAAAGTTCAACTATTTTGCCATCATCAGTTATTGTCAATACTCCGTTTTTTATGGGTTTTGCATGTATTGGGAAAATATAATCGGCTGAAATTCTGCGCATTTATTAAATTGATTTTTCGAATTTTTCTTCTTTTTCCACAACAATAAGAGAGCCAGAATCAGATTTTGTATCTTCGGAAATATCTTTTGACAAATTCAATAATTTTTCTGCAAAATCATTAATATTTTCCACATTTTCAAAACATTTATCTATTCCCGACAAGGCATTTTTCAATTTTATATGGAATTTATTAAAAATATTTTTAGTAATGTTTTGTAAATCTTTACTTTCAAAATCTTTCAGCATCCTGTCGAAACGCAATTTTATATTGTCGTAAATTTTGGTTATCGTTTCGCTTTGGCGTGAATACACGCGCATCGATTTTTCAAATTTGTCGCGCGAGCATTTATATTTCTCAAAAATGGCTTTATATCTGATAATTGTATCGGCGTTTTGAATATGATTTCTATTGGTAAGCGTCTGCACGATGCCATCCGACAAGTGCATTTCAAACAATATGTCTTCGAGTTGTCTTTTATTCAGAATATCATCAGTTTTGCAGCCCGACAAACACATTGTGATTACCGTAACGAGTAATATTAATTTGGTTTTTAACATCATTTCATCAATTTTGCTAATACAAAAGTACAATTTGAATTTCAATTTGCAAAACATCCTCTCGATTATAAAAACAATTTCTGCTGCGAATCAGTAACTATTTGTATGCGAAAAAACTTTTATATAGTCGCTCATTATGAATTCATTTATGTAGTTTTCAGGTATAATATTTTTGGAAAAAAGTACCGAGAAAAAATTGCGTAAAAAATACGTTTAGTTTTTTCTTTCAACATTTCCATCTTTTTCTTTAAATTCCATGCCGTTGCAGCCATTAATGCATTGATTTGTATACCTTTAACGCCATGTAAATAATTTTGTGCCATTCTGATACCAACCCGCCATCAAACTGTAATTTATATAAATTGAATATCAACAAAATACCATTATATTTTAGTCTGTTTTGATACCGTTTGGGTATGAAATCCGTTTTCAAGTGTCCGATAATTGGTTCTATGCCTGCACGTGAGCGAAATTTCTTTCGTTTTTGTCGCTTTTGGTATGCTGTATCTGTTTTTCGTGGTTTCGAGGGCGTGATAATTTTTACTCCTTTGATCTCCGCTTTTCCTTTGCCGCCTCTGTCGTATGCAAGCTCTTCTGGAAGCTGTATATCATTGTATTCCATTTGATTAATCAGCGGTTCTACCGTGTGTCCGTCAAACGGATTGCCGATAAAGCCATGTATAGCTAAAATAAGTTTTTTGCCTTTGCAGCCGCCTGTAATCAAGCCAACTTTGTTACCAAATTCGTACTGTTTGTGTGCTTTGCCTTTGGCTATACATTCGGTAAAGGGTTTGTGATACCCAGACCGTACCAAAACAAACTAAAATATAATGATATTTTGCTGATATTCAATCTGTATAAATTACAGTTTGATGGAGTTTTAGTATAAAATCATAGACAATATCGTCCCGTTGTTTCAACCGCCATATTCGCCTGAAGTAAATCCTGCAGAACACATATGGAGGTACATCCGAACAAATGGAGGATTTAAAAAT
>JAITLJ010000100.1 GCA_031277925.1 Prevotellaceae bacterium
GTATCCATATTGTAATTGTTTTGTTGATAATCACAAAGATACAAAATATATCTCAACCAACCTCACTGATTTTTAGTTGCTTATTGACATTTCGTGAAAAAATTTAAACAGCTTCTAAAAATTTCGGACAATTATTTCTTTCTATTAATTTGTCTAGATACAAAAAGAAGATAAAGAAAAAAGTTCATATTTTGCCGAATTTTAGCCTGTATATATATAAAACACAGTATTTTTATTCGATAATTTATGTCTATAATTTATTAATAATGAATCGTTTCGACCCTTTTTAAGGAGCGACTATTTAAATCATTATTAATACTAAAACGCCATCAAACTGTAATTTATATAAATTGAATATCAATAAAATATCTTTACAGTTCAGGGTATTTTGATGCCGTTTTGGTATAAATTGACAAAACATTATGCCAAGTAAATTATCATTTAAACAAACGTATTTATTTTAGAAAATATCAACTTTTTTTCAACATGCCCCCTTAAAATTATATATATTCATCAAAAAATAATTACTTTTGCGCCAATATTAATAAAAATTTAAGGGTCATTATGGCAAAAAACACAAATTTACGTTTTGATGCACTGAAAGAATGTGCGAAACATCACGCTGAAAGATTTCACGTGGAAGATGCAAAAATTTCGGAATATTTCGGAATAAATGTTTTCGACAGAGAAACAATGCGCAAGTATTTATCGGCAGACGCTTTTGCCGCTGTTGAAAATGCAATTGATGGCGGCGAAAAGATCGACAGAAAATATGCCGACCTGATTGCCGCAGGAATGAAAAATTGGGCTGTAGAACGTGGTGTAACTCATTACACTCACTGGTTTCAACCGTTAACGGAGGCTACTGCCGAAAAACACGACGCTTTTATCGAACTTGATAAAAATTCACGTGTTTTTGAAAGTTTCAAAGGTGACTTGCTTGTGCAGCAGGAACCTGATGCTTCGAGTTTTCCGAGCGGCGGACTACGCAATACATTCGAAGCGCGCGGTTATACGGCATGGGATCCTTCGTCGCCTGCTTTTATAATCGACAAAACGCTTTGTATTCCTACTGTTTTCGTATCATACACAGGCGAATCGCTTGACCTTAAAACGCCGCTGTTGAAAGCTCATGCTGCTCTTGACAAAGCTGCGACAAAAGTTTGCCAACTGTTCGACAAAGATGTGAAACGCGTATTTTCGACGTTGGGTTTGGAGCAAGAATATTTTTTGATTGACAACGCACTGTTCAATGCGCGTCCCGATTTGTTGCAAACCGGGCGAACGCTTATGGGACACACCGCCGCAAAGGATCAACAACTTGAAGATCATTATTTTGGGTCGATTCCTTCGCGTGCATCTGCGTTTATGAAAGATTTGGAAACAGAAGCCTACAAATTGGGAATACCTTTGAAAACGCGCCATAATGAAGTTGCGCCACATCAGTTTGAGTGTGCGCCTTCATTTGAAGAAGCGAATCTGGCAATCGACCATAATCTTGTACTAATGTCGCTGATGCGCCGTGTTGCAAAACAGCATCATTTGAAAGTTATTTTTCACGAAAAGCCTTTTACAGGAATTAACGGTTCGGGCAAACACAGCAACTGGTCGATGATGACTGATAAAGGAAAAAATCTTTTATCGCCCGGAAAAACGCCGCGCACAAATTTACAGTTTCTTACGTTTTTTGTATGTACAATAAGCGCCGCTCACGAACATGGATATTTACTTATGTCGAGCGTAGCCAATCTTTCAAATTCGTATCGTTTAGGAGGAAACGAAGCGCCGCCAAGTATCCTATCCGTATTTTTAGGAAAAACACTGTCTGAAGTTCTCGATTCGCTCGAAAATACAATAAGTACAAAAAAAATGACTCCTGACGAAAAAACCGATTTGAAATTGAACATAGTCGGTAAAATTCCCGAAATACTGCCTGACAATACCGACAGAAATCGTACATCGCCGTTTGCTTTTACGGGAAACAGATTTGAATTTAGAGCGGTAGGTTCGTCGAGCAATCCTGCATCATCGATGATAGTTTTGAACGCCGCTGTTGCTCAACAATTGACAAGATTTTACAGCGAAGTAGAAATATTTGCAGAAAAAGGAATGAAAAAAGACGAGGCTATATTTCAGGTTTTGCGCAAATTCATAAAAGAATCGCGCAACATATTGTTTAATGGCAACGGCTACAGTTCCGAATGGCACAAAGAAGCTAAAAAAAGAGGATTGAAAAGTATCAACAATATACAGGAAGCATTCGGAGCGTATTTACTCGACAGTTCACGAAAACTTTTCGCTCAATTCAATATACTTTCCGAAAAGGAACTCGAAGCGCGTTATGAAATTCTGAATGAAACATATATGAAAAAAATTCAAATCGAATCGCGCGTTTTGGGTGATTTGGCAATAAATCATATTATACCTATTGCCATTCAATATCAAAATGTGCTGATAGAAAATATCAGAGGATTAAAAGAATTTTATTGCGAAGAGGAATTTAAGCAATTTGCCGAACCTCAATTAAATACGCTTAAAGAAATATCTTTACATATAAAAGAAATTCGCTTACAGGTTGAAGATATGATTGAAGAACGCAAAAAAGCAAACGTGATTGAAGATGTTGTTGAAAAAACAAAGATTTATTCCGATAAAGTATTACCATATCTCAACTCTATTCGTTATCATATTGATAAACTGGAACTTGAAGTTGATGATGCAATGTGGTCGCTACCTAAATACAGAGAATTACTGTTTTTACATTAAAAATCATTGTTGCAGGGAAAGTTTATAATTTATAAGAAGTTTATATTATACAGTTGATAATCAAATTGTATTTTTTGTTTTTGCACAAAAGTAAGCGCACTTGCATGGGGAGCATGAGGTCGAAGGTTCGAGTCATTTCACCCCGACAAAGACCAATCAGCAATGACTGGTCTTTTTATTTTTGCTGCTTTAACTAGTCGCTCCTTACAAACTGTGAAAATAGTCGCTCCTTACGAATATATAAAAAAAGACAATGCCAATACATTAAACATTTCTGTCAGATATTTATTTTTTTATGTTACTTTTGTCTTGACACAAAAGTAACCAAAAAGTCAAGA
>JAITLJ010000168.1 GCA_031277925.1 Prevotellaceae bacterium
CTTTCAATGTTTTGTTTTCGTCAGAAAGTAAATCGGCAAGATAAAAATCGCCATCAATAATGCCTGCTCTTTTTGCAGCATCCCAATTATTTACCTGAATTGTTGGTTTTACCGTATCAAGCCATTTTCTATAAATGACAGTAAAATTGTTTTTGTCAATCCTTATTTTCGTTGTCCCGCTTTTTCCGACGATGAAATTATCGCGAATAAAACGCCGCAAATCATTTTTATCTTTCTCAAAGTAAAAAAGATAGGTTTCCCAAGGAATATCGTTATTGATAATTTTTTCTATCTGACTGTAAACCTGCCGAAACTCTTTTGTGTCGTGATTCGAGGGCGCAACATTCCAGTTGAAATCATTCTGATAAAAAACATCCTGAATTTCGCTGTACGGCACAAAGGCGATTTTTTCGCTATCGTAGCATCCCAGAAACGGCGGCGGCAAAATTTCGTCGAAAGTTCGCGCCTTGCCTATTGTCAGCACAAGTTGTGCAAGCATTGCAATGATGTCTGTAGATTTTTGTTTGGCTTCAGCCCAAAGCAAATATTCGTCGTTGAAATCAACAGCGTTTTTGGGGCGTTTCAATCGGACTGCAAAGTCTATTTTTCCCAAAATCTTTGTGCAGTCAAACTTGTCGAAAAACTCGGCTGCAACTGTGTTTTTTATTTCTTCTTCGAGAATGTTTTTATTTGCCATTGTTTTTTATTTTATGAGAAAATGATTAGCAAAGATATTGAAAATAATTCATTCATTTACTTTTCTTATTTACTATTTTTTACAGTCGTTGCACGCTGTGCGTAACAAAACAGGAAACAATCGAAACAAGGTATAAATAATCAGGAATTTACGAAACGATTTCATATAAAATCTTAAAGGAAAACGGATGCCAGAACAACAATTCGTATTTTATAGATAAATCAAATTTGACAATTCAACTATTATGCCTATTTTTGTACATTACTTGTTATTGTATGATGCCTTTGTTAGAAATTTGTACATATTCCATTGCCGATTGTATTGAAGCGCAATATGGCGGCGCCGACAGAGTAGAACTTTGTTCGAGTATGTCCGAAAGCGGACTTACTCCAAGTTACGGAACAATACTGACTGTTCGCAGATATATTGACATAACCATGCATGTGATGATTCGTCCGCGCGGAGGAAATTTTGTTTATAGCGAACTTGAAATGCAAATAATGCTCGAAGATATTCGCATGGCAAAACGTTGCGGAGCAAATGGTCTTGTTTTCGGCTGTTTGACTGCCGATGGCGATATTGATACAAATGTTTGTTGCCGATTGCTTGACGAAGCAAATCCTTTACCTGTAACGTTTCATCGTGCGTTCGACGAGTGTAAGCATCCCGAACAGGCGCTGGAAGAAATTATTAAAATGGGATTTTCACGTTTACTTACTTCGGGACAGCGTCCTACAGCCGAAGAAGGTATTCCTCTGTTACAAAAATTGATTGCACAGTCAGAAAATCGCATTATCATTATGCCAGGCAGCGGAATAACGCCAAATAATATTGCAGAAATCGCCATCAAAACAGGAACTAAGGAATTTCATACTTCGGCCCAGGCGATACGCGGCAATGGCGCCGATGCAAAAACAGTAGCAAAATGCGTTGAGCAAATTAAAAATATTAAAATATAAAATCCTTTGAGAATTAAAATTTATTACATCAAAATAAACAAATAAAACATGAAACAAATAAAACATTTTTGCATATTTATTGCCGTGTTGGCTGGCATGTCTTGCTCCGAACGGCACTTTATAAACGACTGTGCATACCGCATGATGGTTGATTCGCTGTTGCTTGTGCGCCAACAAACAGAATGCACGAATCGGATATTTGCATTTACAGATAATCAGGAATTGACAACAGAAGAGCGTGAAGCCATGAAATTTTTATACGCTTTTATGCCGGTTTGCGATATGGCTGACTATGACAGTCGTTTTTTTCTGGAAAATATTCGCACATCTTTCGTTGCCCGTAGTGAAATGCCATGGGGTACAAAGATTCCAGACGATATATTTCGACATTTTGTATTGCCTGTACGCGTAAACAACGAAAACTTGGACGAATCGCGTATGATTTTTTATAATGAATTAAAAAACCGTATCGGTAATCTTTCAATGCACGATGCAGCGCTGGAAATAAACCACTGGTGTCATGAAAAAGTAACTTACTCGCCGTCCGACAGTCGTACAAGTTCTCCATTGGCAAGCGTGCGCTCGGCAACAGGACGTTGCGGCGAAGAATCTACTTTTGCCGTGGCAGCCATGCGCGCTGTGGCAATTCCTGCACGTCAGGTTTATACGCCGCGCTGGGCGCATACCGACGATAATCATGCATGGATAGAAGTATGGATTGATGGAAAATGGCATTATATGGGCGCTTGCGAACCCGAACCCGAACTTGACATCGCCTGGTTTGATGCTCCCGTTAAACGCGCAATGCTATTACATACAAAAGTTTTTGGCATATATAAAAGCACAGACGAAATTATTTCTCAAACGCCATGTTATACAGAAATAAACGTAACTGAAAATTATACATCTGTTAAACAAATACAGGTACAGGTAACAGATACGGAAGGTAATGCGATTGAAAATGCAATCGTATATTTCGGTTTGTATAATTATGCCGAATTTTATCCTGTAGCAACTAAAACAACCGATGCCAACGGTATCGCTTCACTGTCGGCAGGATTGGGCGATTTGCTTGTGTGGGCAAATAAAGACAATCTTTACGGATTTCAGCATGCAAGTATAGGAAAACACGATAAAATCAGTATAATAATAAATAAAAAGCAAGGCGATTCGGATGATTTGGAACTTGCTGTCGTACCTCCGCCCGAACGTCCTGTATCAATTACAGTAAGCGAAGAGCAACGTAAAGTAAACAATGAACGTTTTCAGCATGAAGATGCAATTCGCAATCAATATGAAAACACTTTTTATACAGAAGAAAAAGCCGCCATTTTGGCTAAAAACATTAATTCGGATGCTGCCGAAGTGTGGAAATATATGCAGGCAAGCAGAGGAAATTATGCGGAAATAGAAATGTTTCTGCTTTCGGTTGCCTCCGAACATCGAGCAACAGCATTGGCTTTGCTTGGTGAAGTTTCGCAAAAGGATTTGCGCGATACTCCTGCCGAAATTTTTCAACATCATTTACAACATGCAGTCGGTTACGAAAAAGATTATACCGACAGGGAATTGTACATGCGATATGTGCTTAATCCACGTGTAGCCAACGAATTGCTTTCGTGCTATCGAAATCTTTTTATTGCTGATACTGTTTTACGGCAACGCTTATACAATAATCCGTTACAGGCATTGGAATATTTCCGCAAACATTTCACTGTTGACGACACATACAATCCGCAACAAATTCCAGTGACTATTAAAGGTTTTGCAACATTCAAAACAGGCGACAGCCATTCTGCCGACATTGCCGTAACAGGATTTTTACGTTCGCTTGGTATTGCTGCACGCATGCAGCCCAATACATCTAATCTGCAATATTTTTATCACAATCAATGGCATGATTTCAGAATCAGCGACGCTGATGCTCCCAAACAGCAGAATCAAGGCAAACTGTTGCTGGCGTTCACGCCCGACGAAACATTAAAAAATCCGCAATACGAAATTCATTATACAATTGCAAAATTTGAAAACGGAAGATTTCATACTCTCGGCTTGGATAACAATAATATGATTTTAGGACAAAAAAACATAATTAACAAAGAAGTTGCCATCAATACAGGCTATTACATGCTTACAAGCGGACGCCGTCTGGCAAACGGTTCTGTGCTTGGCAGATTATCTTTTTTTACTGTCGAAAACGGAAAAACATCTCACGTTTCACTTACGGTACGCAATGCTGAAGACGAATTGCAAATTATAGGAAATATTAATCCCGAAACGAAATTTATGTCTAAAAATAATTCCGAGGTCAGCATTATTCAAACAGCAGGTCGAGGATATTTTATACTTGCCATGATTGAAACGCACAAAGAACCTTCCAATCATGCATTGACCGAATTATGCGCCGCCGCTGCTGAATATGAAAAATGGGGACGTCCGATGATATTTCTTTTCCCCGACGAAAAACAATTGAAAACATTCACTGTTGATGAATTTGAAAATCTGCCATCCGGTATTGTCTTTGGATATGATATCAACTACGAAGTGTATTCGATGCTGAAAACTTCGCTGTCATTGACTTCCGACAATTTGCCTTTGTTTATTGTTGCCGATTCGTTCGGACGCACAGTATTTTTCTCGCAAGGCTATCGCATTGGGCTTGCAGAACAACTGATGAATGTTATTAGAAAATTGCAGAAGAAAAAAGAATAAAATTTGCAGTTGATTTTTTATCATTTGTAAATCGAACCGATTTGGCAGCCTGTCCTGTGGGATATCTTGCAATTTTAAAAAGGTTTTAAATAGTCGCTCCTTAAAAAGGGTCGAAACTGTTAATTATTAATAAATTATAGGCATATATTATCGAATAAAAATACCGAGTTTTATACAGATACAGGCAGAAATTCGGCAAAATATGAACTTGTTTCTTTATCTTCTTTTGTCTTGATACAAAAGAAGCAACCGAAGCGCAGCGGAGTTCGCGAACACGAATAAAAAATAAACACAGCGTGAGCAAAAAATCAAGGCTTGCGTTGCCTTCGGCGAACTCGTAAACTCGGTTCTCGGCGACCCGCTAAACGGCTCGATTG
>JAITLJ010000186.1 GCA_031277925.1 Prevotellaceae bacterium
TAGCGTCGGCTGCTCTTGACTTTTTGGTTACTTTTGTGTCAAGACAAAAGTAACATAAAGAAATAATTGTCCGAATTTTTTTATGTTTTAGCTTTGTCCTTTTTTTATTCGTAAGGAGCAACTATTTATTCTATAAAATTTTGCTGAACTTTTTTATGCCTTTGTGTGTAATCTGATAATTTCATACTAACTTTGTACGTTTTTTCAGTAACTTTGTCAGGATAATTTGTTTTGTTCATCGTTTTGTGGTTTATTATACAGTTAATAATTACAAGGATACAGGGCAAATCCTAACAATAAACTGATTAACGGTTGATTGTTAATAATTTCAACTAAACAGAAACAGTTTCTTAATTTTTAAATAATTCAATACTTTTTGTAACATTTTCGTCTTATGCACGTCTTATACAAAAAAGTTATTGTGAAAAGAGAAAAAAACAAATATGACTTCGGAGAATTTCAAAAAACAATTTCTACCACATGCGGAAAAACTTTACGCATTGGCTTTTCGATTACTTGGCAACAAGGCAGAAGCATCAGATGCAGTACAGGATACATATCTCAAACTTTGGAATAAACGCAATGAATTGGAAATACGAAATACCGAAGCATTTTGTGTAACTCTCGTAAAAAATATATGTTTGGACATATTGCGAAAACGCCGCAGAAATAAATCACTGTTAGACAGCGAACAGGCTGCAACCGAACATATAATTAATAAACAGATAGAAATACATTACGACTGGATACAAATGCAAAAACTGATAAAACAACTTCCTTTACTGCAACAACAACTTATTGTAATGCGACATGTGAAAGAATATACAATGGCAGAAATAGCAAAACAAACAGGATTGAGCGAAGCAAACGTCAGAACTACATTGTCGAGAGCAAGAAAATTATTACGCGAAAAATTTGAAAAATAGATAATTATGGATATAATAGAAATTAAAAAATTATTGCAAAAATTCTACGAAGGCGAAACAACTTTGGAAGAAGAAAAACATCTGCAAAAATATTTTGCTGAAAATAACGAGAATATTGAAAATTTTGCAGCCGAAAAATATTTGTTTGCAAACCTGAATCTTGCAGACAACATTGAAATTCCCTCTGATTTAATCGAAAAAATCAACGCAAAAACAGATACTGAAATAAAAAATATGCGCATGCACAATTACCTGTCTTCAATCAAATTACGATTGATAAGCGCCGCTGCCTGCATTATTTTATTAATCTCAGTCATGCTAACAATTATAAACGGAAAAAATGAACCCAAATTCATCGCTAACGTCGATACAAACGAAACGGAAATGCTGGAAATACTTGACCGTTCATTTTCAAGAATATCAAATGTAGTAGACGATGCCGTTGTATTACTTGATATTACAGATGAACAGGTGTGCGAAATAAATGAAGTTTTGAATAACTTATAAATTGAAATTTATATAAAAAAATAAAAATATGAAAATAAAAAATCTAATAGCGATAATCATATTGATTGTGAGTGTGAACAATATGTCGGCACAAACGTCGTTATATTTGCGATTTTCGGAAATTGACGGCATAAAAAGTTATTATATTGCAGATGTAGATAAACTTACAGGCTGCACAGGATGCGGAATATCAGGATATATGGGCGATAACCTGAAACAGCTTCTAACTCCCGAAATTGATCTGAAAAGAATAAAAACACTTACAATTTTAATGTCAAACAACAATGAAGCAATAGCGAAATTGCGTACAGAAGCGGTACAAATAGCAGAAAGCGGAGATTACGAACTGTTAGTTGTATATAAAGATAATAAAGAGAAATCATCGGTGTATAAAAAGAGGCAGGGAAATTGCGAAATAATCATAATATCAGACAAAATGGACGAGTTTATTTTAAAGCAATTACTCGGTGATTTCTCACTGAAAAAATGACCGAAAAAGCGTTTCAAAACAAAAAAAATGTTAAATTTTGGGTTAAATTGATTTAAATAAAAAAAAATGTATATTTTTGTGCGTTAAATCGAATTTTTATATTTTAACCTAAATAAATAAAGAAATGATTAAAAAATTGTTGGTCGTTATTACGCTTGCAACTGTTGTAATTGCTTGCGGAGACAAAAAGAAAGACAACACGGATGCGCCAAAATGCGTTGGCGTAGAAACTTTGGCAGAAAGCGCCGATTCTCTCGTAGCGCTTGACGAAGTAACGCTTGTTGGTAAATTGGGATTATGTCCAGTTTCCAATGAAGATGTAGTTTTAGCAGGAAAAGGAGCACTGGTAAAAGTTGTTCCTGCCGAAGGAGTTAATGTTGATACGAGTTTATTCGGAAAGCCCGTTGCAGTTACAGGCAAACTTTCAGTTGAAGTGCTTGACTCTGCTGCCGTTGCAGCGCTTGAAGCAAAAGTTGCAGAAAAGAAAGCCGCTTGCGAAAAGGCAAAAGAAGAAAAGAAAGTTGAAAATGCCGATGAAGCTAAAGGCTGCTGTGCAAAGAAAGAAGGAAAATCTTGCTGCAGCGCGCCAAAAGCAGGCGATAAACTTTACACTGTAACAGTAACCAAAGTTGAAGAATATCAATGTCCTGAAAAAGAAGAAACAAATTGCGAAAAAGAAGGAGAAAAACCTGCAGAAGAACCTGTTGCTGAACAACCACAGGAACAACAAACCTCTGAATAATGCCGTTTTTCATACTTAAATGAGTTTTAATTTAAATTGTGGGAGGATATTTAAGTTTAAATATCCTCTTTTCTATTGTTATAGAATTGCGTTTGAAATTTACCATCGATTTGTAAAAAAATAAAACATTATGAATTTTCGGCAAGGTTTTATTGCTTATTTACATTAAAAATAACGCTCGTGCTTTGTTGAAAGCAATAAACAATTAATGTTTATCAGTTTACTGTTTAAGCATTTAACAATTAAAAAGAAATAGAAACAACGGACAATTGAAAAAAAAATGTGAAATTATGCTTGTATTTTTACATAAATTTATACCTTTGAAGCCGTTTTAAAATTAAAAAAGATTTTTTTGACATATACAAACACATTGAAAACAGCGTTGTGAATTACAATTATTAATAAAAATTAAATACATCACTCATGAGAGTTTATCAAACAGAAGAAATCAGGAACGTCGTGCTGCTTGGAAGCGCAGGATCAGGAAAAACCACCCTTGCCGAAGCAATGATGTTCGAAGGAAAAGTGATCGACCGTCGAGGGACGGTTGAAGCAAAAAACACAGTATCGGACAACACCGAAATAGAACAGATTTATCAACGTTCCATATATTCGAGCGTGCTGTTTACCGAATACAATGATAAAAAAATAAATTTAATCGACTCGCCCGGATCCGATGACTTTTCGGGCGGAACGTTCGCTGCATTCAAAGTTGCCGACACAGGCATAATGGTTATTAATGCACAAAATGGCGTTGAAGTCGGCACAGAAATTTTTGCCCGATATGCCGAACGACACGAAAAACCAATGATTATCGCCGTGAATTATTTAGACCACGAAAAAACAAATTGGGAAAATACCCTTGACTCACTGCGGCAAACATTCGGCAACAAACTGACGCTTGTGCAATATCCAGTTAATCCTGGCAACGGATTTAACGAAATTGTAGATGTATTGCTCATGAAACTGTTTCGTTTCAAAGACGACAACGGAAATTTTGAAGCGACAGACATTCCTGCAAGCGAACTGGAACGCGCCAAAGAACTGAATGCAGCGCTTATAGAATCGGCTGCCGAAAACGACGAAAGTTTAATGGAACTTTTCTTTGACAAAGGCGTACTCACCGAAGATGAAATACGCAAAGGATTGCGCGCAGGACTGAAAACACGCGGAGTAATTCCAATATTCTGCACAGCAGCAAAAAAAGATATTGGCACAAAACGTTTATTGGAATTTATTATAAACGTAGCGCCAAAACCAAACGAATCACGCGAATACAAAACAGTAGAAGGCGAAACAGTTCCTTGCGACCCGAAAGGCGCGCCATCGCTGTTTATATTCAAAACCGCAGTCGAACAGCACCTCGGCGAGGTTTCGTATTTCCGTGTAATGTCAGGAAAAATTACAGAAAGCATGGACTTGATAAATGCAAACAACGAAACTAAAGAACGCATTTCTGCGCTGTATGCTGTTGCCGGTAAAAAACGTGAAAAAGTTACCGAAATGCTTGCCGGCGATATTGGCTGCACCGTGAAACTGAAATCATCGCGCCGCGACCAAACTTTGAATGGCGACGGCAAAAGATGGCAATTCCTGCCGGTGAAATATCCCGACCCCAAATTTCGTACGGCAATAAAAGCCAAAGACCAGAAAGATGACGAAAAACTTGGCGAAATATTGAACCGTACGCACATGGAAGACCCGACAATTGTTGTGGAATATTCAAAAGAACTTAAACAGATAATTTTGAGCGGACAGGGCGAACATCATATAAATATTCTGAAATGGCATTTGACAAATACTCACAAAATAGACGTAGATCTGTTTGCTCCCAAAATTCCTTACCGCGAAACAATTACCAAACTTGCCGCTGCCGATTACCGTCATAAAAAACAGTCGGGAGGCGCAGGTCAGTTTGGCGAAGTACATCTGTTGATTGAACCTTATACAGAAGGAATTGCCGAAAACAACAGATTCAAATTCGATGGAAAAGAATTGGTTCTTAACCTTAAAGGAAAAGAAGAATATAATCTCGACTGGGGCGGAAAACTGATTTATTACAACTGCATAGTCGGCGGATCAATAGACGCACGTTTTATGCCTGCAATACTCAAAGGAATAATGGAAAAAATGGAAGAAGGACCGCTTACAGGCTCATATGCGCGCGATATTAAAGTTTATGTTTACGATGGCAAAATGCATCCTGTTGATTCAAACGAAATATCGTTTAAACTTGCAGGACGCAACGCATTTAAAGATGCATTTAAAAAAGCATCTCCAAAAATAATGGAACCAATATACAATATCGAAGTATTTGTGCCGGGCGACAGCATGGGCGATGTAATGAGCGACCTGCAAAATCGCCGCGCCATGATTGAAGGAATGAACAGTGAAAAAGGACTTGAAGTAATTAAAGCGCGAGTACCTCTGGCTGAAATGTTCAAATATTCGACAACCCTTAGCTCGCTAACTTCGGGGCGCGCTACATTCACCATGAAATTTGCCGAATATCAGCAAGTACCTGCCGAAGTGCAGGATAAACTGCTGAAAGCCTACGAAGCCGAAGAAAAAGATGAATGATAATCACTATGGCAAATTATTAGTATGATAATTTGCAACATTGTCTTTTTTCATTTTACACGGGACGAATATTTTTTGGTCCCGTTTTTTTATTGGCAGTCATGTAATACCCAAACGCCATCAAACTGCAATTTATATAAATTGAATATCAGCAAAATACCATTATATTTTAGTCTGTTTTGATACCGTTTTGGTATAAAGCGCCATTCAATCTTATTTAATTGTTCTTTACGAATATATAAAAAAAGACAATGATAAAACATTGAAATTTCTGTCAGATAATTTAGTGCAATGATGAAAAAACTGTCCCGTCAGGGACACATATTTAGTCGCTCCTTATAAACTGTGAAAATAGTTGCTCCTTACGAATAAAAAAAGGACAAAGCTAAAACATTAAAAAATTCGGACAATTATTTCTTTCTGTTACTTTTGTCTTGACACAAAAGTAACCAAAAAGTCAAGAGCAGC
>JAITLJ010000192.1 GCA_031277925.1 Prevotellaceae bacterium
TTGTATCCATATTGTAATTGTTTTGTTGATAATCACAAAGATACAAAATATATCTCAACCAACCTCACTGATTTTTAGTTGCTTATTGACATTTCGTGAAAAAATTTAAACAGCTTCTAGTTTTTGTTCATGTAAATTGACAAAGCAATCTGTTTTCAATTAAAATCTGTTTTGTTCGTCATTCATAGCGCAATAATATTTAATTTGTTGACTGTTAGCCGTTTTTTTAATAGTAATACCTAAACAGTATCAAAACAGACTAAAATATAATGATATTTTGCTGATATTCAATTTATATAAATTACGGTTTGATGGCGTTTTGGTATAAAAACTCTGCGTAAACTTTCAAATTTCGTATTACGCAGAGTAAAAGTCGCTTTTTGTTTCGTTACAAACGATTTTATTTTACAGTAAATCTTCTTTTCTTTCGGAATAAACGGTTAAAGTGGATATTCGTCGAATGCATAAAGTATTGTTGAAAGATATCTTTCGCCTGTATCTGGTAATATTACGACTATATTTTTCCCTTTATTTTCGGGCAATAAGGCAAGTTTTGTTGCAGCAAAAGCCGCTGCACCCGAAGATATTCCTACAAGCAAACCTTCGGTTTTTGCAAGTTCGCGGCTTGTTCTAATTGCATCGTCGTTTGAAACTTGCAGTATTTTGTCAACAACGGCAGCATTGTAAGTTTTCGGAACAAATCCTGCTCCTATTCCCTGTATTTTGTGCGGTCCTGAATTTCCTCCCGACAATACCGGCGAATCCTGCGGTTCGACTGCAACAATAATCACATTGGGAATTAATTTTTTCAAAACTTCGCCGACGCCGCTGACAGTTCCGCCTGTTCCGACACCCGAAACGAAAATATCTACTTTTCCATCCGTATCGTTAATGATTTCCTGGGCTGTGGTTTTTTTATGCACTTCGGGATTTGCCGGATTTTCAAATTGCTGCAATATCACGGCATTGGGAATGTTGTTAAGCAATTCCTGCGCTTTAGCAATTGCTCCTTTCATTCCATCGGCGCCGGGCGTAAGCACAAGAGTTGCGCCAAGCGCTTTCAGCAAATTACGCCGTTCGAGGCTCATGGTTTCGGGCATGGTTAAAACAAGTTTGTAACCTTTGGATGCGGCAACAAAAGCCAAACCAACGCCTGTATTGCCGCTTGTCGGTTCTATAATTGTTGCTTCGGGTTTAAGCTTTCCGCTTTTTTCAGCATCGTCTATCATCGAAAAGGCGATGCGGTCTTTCACGCTGCCGGCAGGATTAAAATATTCGAGTTTTGCTATTAATTTAGCATCAATATTTTTCGATTTTGAATACGATGCCAATTCCAACAGAGGCGTATTGCCGATTAAATCTGTTAACTGTTTAAAAATTTTTGCCATAATTGTTTTATTATTATTAATTTTTTGCAAAAGTAGCGTGTAACATCAGACTTTGAAATAACACATTTGTGGTATTTTTAAATTTTCGCTTTGACAGATAACACATTTATGGTATTTTTGTATTACATGAATATGAAATATTATAAAATAAAGGATGAATTTTTAATACTTTTAATTGCACAATTATATGAGACGACCATTTATTTTAGCCGATAATCAGGATATTACGCGTACAGGGATATTGTCGATACTGCAAGAGTTCGGATTGACGGATGCTGTTGTTGAAGCGTCGTCGCGAACAGAATTAATGGAAAAACTTGTGAGATGTCCCAATGCCGTTGTTTTGCTTGATTATACATTATTTGATTTTTCGGATTCGCAAATGATGAATATGAAGCAACGACATCCGCAATCTTTATGGATACTGTTTTCCGAAGAATTGTCAAAGCATTTTTTGCGACAGGTTTTACAATCGGGACAATTGTTTAGCGTAGTTATGAAAACCGATACGAAAGCAGATATTGTTCAGGCAATTATAAAGTCGCTTCGGGGCGAAATTTTCCTGTGCGATATTGCAAGGCAAATTCTTTATGGAGAAATTCCGTCTCAGCCTGCATACGAAAAACTGACATCCAGCGAACGCCTTGTGCTTCACGAAATTGCAAAAGGCAAAACGACAAAGGAAATCGCATACGAGCAAAATTTAAGTTTTCACACAATAAATACGCATCGCAAAAATATTTTTCGAAAACTAGAAATAAACAACGTGCACGAAGCTATCAAATACGCCCTTCGCGCCGGCATTATTGATTTAACGGAATATTATATTTAATTGCTGTTTAATAAACATTGAAACTATTCATTATTAATAAATTATAGACATAAATTATCGAATAAAAATATCGAATTTTATACATATACAGGCAAAAATTCGGCAAAATATGAACTTCTTTCTGTTATAATTTGTCTTGATACAAAATTAACAGAAAGAAATAATTGTCTGAAATTTTTAATCTATTAGTATTGTCTTTTTTTATTCGTAAGGAGCAACTAGTTAAATTTGCGTTGACGCATCGCTTCAAATACAATTATTGCCGTTGAGACCGAAACATTCAGTGAATCAATTGTTCCAAGCATTGGAATTTTTATTCGCACATCGGCGCTGTTTATCCAAAAATCGCTTAATCCGTCTGCTTCGGTTCCTACAACTATTGCGCAAGCTTGTGTCATATCTGTTTGATGGTAAAATTGAGATGCTTTTAATTCGGCTGCCATGATTGCAATTTTTTTTGATTTCAAAAATTCAAAACATTGTTGAGATGTGCATGTTAATACTTGCAATGTAAACAAAGAGCCTGTGCTTGAGCGTATTACGTTAGGATTGTAAATGTCGCAAAGATTGTCGCAAACTATTACCGCATCGGCGTTTGCAGCATCGGCAGTGCGAAGAATGGCGCCGAGATTTCCGGGTTTTTCTACCGATTCGACAACTATTATAAATGGATTTTCGGTTAAGCGAATTTTATCAAACTGCAAATATTTTGTATTTGCTATTGCAAACAGTCCATCCGAATTTTCGCGCATGGCAAGTTTTGCAAATACGCTTTTCGATACTTCGATACGTTGTTTTATTTCGGGCAAACAAGTTTTTACAAAATCTTCGCAAACAAAAAGAGTGTCAATAACATATCCGTTTGCGACAGCAAGATTTATTTCGCGCAAGCCTTCGATTGTAAATTTGTTTTGTGTGCGGCGTTCGCTCGATTTGTTGCGCAAGGTTATTGCATCTTTTATTTTTTGATTTTGAGAAGATGTTATCATTTTTCGATTCAGAATACGGCTGAAAATGCTGCGGGAATATATTCTATTTCCTGTGTTTCGCCATCCAAAACAATGGAAATCACGTCAAATTGGGTCTGCATGTTTATATTGAATTTTAAAATATACGCATCGGCTGCATCTATAATGTTTTTCTGCTTTCGGCGCACAACGGCATCTTTAGGATTTTCCCAAAATTGCGATGTTCGCGTTTTTACTTCAATTATATGCAAACATGAATTCTTTGTGGCAACAATATCCAATTCTTTATAGCCGAATCGCCAGTTTGTGTGAAGTATTTCAAATCCGTTTTGAAGCAAATAATTTTGAGCGATTATTTCACCTTTTGCGCCTATTTTTTGCGTTATGCTCACTCACATTCTGTTGAAAAAAGCGATTTTATAACAATTCTTCTATTTTTGCAACAAGTAACGATTTTGGAATTGCCCCGACCGTTTTGTCCATAATTTTACCGTTTTTGATAAAAATTAATGTTGGAACGTTGCGAATACCGTATTTTTCGGTAATTGCCACATTTGAATCAACATCAACTTTGCCGATAATAGCTCTGCCTTCGTATTCTTTTGCAAGTTCATCTATTACAAGCGAAATCGTTCTGCACGGTCCGCACCATTCTGCCCAAAAATCAAGAACAAGCAATTTGTCCGAATTTGTAACGAGCTCATTAAAATTTGATTCGTTTATTGCTAATGCCATATTTTATGTTTTTATTTGTTATTAATTTCAGTTTTCAAAGGTATAACTAAAAAAAATACTGTGCAAATAATATTGACTTTTGCGATAAACAAAATTTATAAACAATGTTTATTTCAGGTTTCTTTTTTACTGATTATTTGCATTTTAGATATTCCTGCGGATTTTATGATGCGATTAAAAAAAACAGGAAACTGTGCAGATTGCGTCTGTATAATTATGGCATCTTCCGTTTGTGCTGTTTTTGGACTGCAAAAATTCATTAAGTTTATATTTATCGCTCCTTATGAATAAAAAAAGGACAAAACTAAAACATTAAAAATTTCGGACAATTATTTCTTTCTGTTAATTTGCATTAAAACAAAAAAAGATAAAGGAAAGAAATATTCATACATGCATATTTTGCCGAATTTTTGCCTGTATCTGTATAAAACTCGGTATTTTTATTCGATAATTTATTAATAATGAATAGTTTCAATGTTTATTAAGGGGCGACTGCTTAAATTTTAGCCAGCATAAAAATCACTGTACCAAAAGATTACAGCCACGAATGTCGCTTGCCGTCAAACGTCCGAGAATTTCAAAACGGCAATCATCATCTATTTTGCCTAAATCATGTGTTGCAATAAACGAACAGGAATTGCGATTTGCCAAATCGATGATATTAATTGCTCCGCTTGCATTTCGCGCCGAAATCTTAAACGGATTATGAATGTCGCGAACAAAAATTTTCATCCACGCAGGACACAAAAATTTCCCGTTTCCTTTTGAATACGCCTGCGACAACAGTTCTGTCATTCCGTATTCCGAATGAATATATCGAACGCCAAAACCGCAGCAAAGTATTTCATGTAAGCCTGCGCGTGAAATTTCCTCTCTCCTACCCTTCATTCCGCCTGTTTCCATGACAGTTAGCTCGGGAAAATCAACAGAATATTTTTCAACAAAATTGAGCAGCGCATAAGTTACTCCGATAAGAACGGTCGGAATATTCCTGTTTTTCAACTCGCAAAGAGTTTCATAAAGTTTGTCGTAATTATGAAGAAAAAATCCGCTATATTCCTTATTACTTTGGTTTATCAGGCTGTTAACCATATAAATAAGTGACGACCCTTTTCGCTCCAAATACGAAGGCAATAATCCTAAAATTGCATAATTATCAGGTTTGCCGTAAAATAAATCAAATGCGGCTGTAAAACTTTTTTCGTATAAAGCAAGATTTGCTACATAATGAAAACTTTGTCCTGCGCCTGTTGTGCTGCTGCTCGAAAAAATGATCTGCTCTTTTTTATTATGACAGTAAACTTTTTTCGACTTGAACAATTCTATGGGCAAAAATGGAATTTCTTCTATTTTTTTTATATCTTTAATATTGATATTTAACAAATTAATCCATTCACAATATGGCATGCAATTTTTTGCCTGATGCCGAAAAACATCCATACATAATTTAAAAAAATCATCATCGTTTTTTATCGAAAATATGTCATAATTCATTTACTTCAAAGATATTAAAATTATTTTTATGCAAATTGTGTGTTTATTTTTACAAATTATTTTGTGTTTTCAAAACTATAAGCAAAGATAAAGCAATTTATGAAAACATAAGCATCAAAAAAATATTTTTCGCTATTTACATTATTTATACCATTGCTTGCCTTGATTGAAAAAATGTATTTAATTTTGCAGCAAATTTATTGTTAAAATATTGAATTTGTTAAATGTATTTTATTGTAATAATACGACTGTCTTTTTGCAGCAGATAAAAGTCGTGTATATATCCGAACTTGCCGAACTTTATTTTTCAAAGATAATTTTTTTAAACAGGCTAAAAACGAACGCAATACATTTGTTTTGCTCTATCTATACAATTATATTTTGTATTCATTCAAGAGCCTGTTACTGTTGCTCCCTGCGGAGCAGCAAGCGTAACACAACTATCATAAAGCCAATATTATAATACAACAATGAAACTGTATTTTAAACTGAAAATCAGCATTAAAATGATATTTCTAATTACATAAAATTTAGAGAAATGAAAAAATATATATTTTTAACACTTTGCTTTTCTACAATAAATGTTTTGGCTCGGGGAAAATCAAATTTTCTTACAAAACTTTTTGATAACGTTTTTTTGATGACAATGGATTTTCGTAAAGACGTCAATCCTTCGTTTAAGAAAACAAAAACATTCAGAACTTCCGACTGGATAGCAGACGCAGGTTACAATTTCAACAAACATCTGTCGGCATGCATTCCGATTGGAATAACGGAAGAGGCTATGTTTGAACAGGATGGAGTAAAAGACTGAAAATATACTTATTATGACGCAGGAATTAATATCCAAACAAATGCAAAATATTGCAACGGAGCGATTGGTTTTGGGTTTCGTTTTTATGATGCTCGTAAAAATATTAAAAATCGTAATGCGGTTTATCTTTCGCTCGGATTACGGTTTGGTAAATAAAAACAAGATGAATCAATAAGCAGTTCAAACTGTCTGGTATTCTCTGTTTGAACTGCTATTTGTATTGACAGGTTCATGCAAATTTATGGAAATGGTTAATTTATATTTTTCACCATACGGCAAACAAAATATTATTATTATTCTTAACTTTGCGAAAATTTAGAATAAAATTAAATTTACTGTAAAATTCAATAAACATTATGAAAATAGCAATAGCAGGAACAGGTTACGTAGGGCTGGTTACAGGAAGTTGTTTTGCCGAAATGGGAACAGATGTTACATGCATCGATGTAAACAGCCAAAAAATAGAAAATCTTAAAAATGGCATTATTCCCATTTTTGAGCCCGGACTGGACGAAATTGTAGGGAGAAATACCAAAGCCGGACGATTACATTTCGGCACATCCATCAGCGATTGCATCAACGATATTGAAATATTGTTTATTGCAGTCGGCACTCCGCCACAGGAAGATGGCAGCGCTGATTTGCAATATGTTCTGGACGTTGCAAAAACGATAGGGCAAAATCTTGAAAAATACATTCTTGTTGTAACAAAAAGCACTGTTCCCGTAGGTACAGCGCAAAAAGTACAACAGGTAATTGAAGAACAACTTAAAATCCGTAATAAAAATGTTGATTTTGACATTGCATCCAACCCCGAATTTTTGAAGGAAGGAGATGCCGTTAATGATTTTCTAAAACCCGACAGAATTGTTGTTGGCATAAATTCGGAACGCGCCAAAAAACTTATGACAAAACTGTATAATCCGTTTATGATAAACAAATTCCGTATAATATTTATGGACATTGCATCGGCTGAAATGACAAAATACGCAGCAAATTCAATGCTTGCAACACGTATAAGTTTTATGAACGATATTGCAAATTTGTGCGATTTGCTCGGAGCAAATGTAAATATGGTACGGCAAGGCATTGGCACTGATTTGCGCATAGGCAACAAATTTCTTTATTCAGGTTGCGGATATGGCGGCTCATGCTTTCCGAAAGACATAAAGGCGCTAATTCAAACAGCAAACGACAATGGATATAACATGCAGATATTAAATGCAGTAGAAGCAGTAAATGAAGAACAAAAGAAAATTGTATTCAAAAAACTCGAAAAGCATTTTAAGGGTAATTTGGCAGGAAAAACAATTGCCGTTTGGGGATTAGCGTTCAAGCCTCAAACTGACGATGTTAGAGAAGCGCCAGCAGTACAGACCATTAAAATGCTGATTGATGCAAAATGCAAAGTTAATGTATATGATTTTGCTGCAATGCAAGAAGTTAAGCATATCTTTGGAGACAAAATATCTTATTCCGAAAATATGATGGATGCAGTAACAGATGCCGATGCACTGCTTCTTATAACAGAATGGAAAGAATTTCGACTTCCAAACTGGGAACAGATAAAATCACAAATGAAAACACCCGTAATTATCGATGGCCGAAATATTTATAACCGCGAACATCTGACAGAAATGGGATTTTTATATTATGGAATAGGACAATAAAATACACACAAACAATATTTACCTTAAAATCAAAAAAATGAAAGCAAAAAATCTAATTATCATTGTTTTATCATGCATACAATTTGTTGCATGTAACAGTAAGTTCGAAAAATTAAGCAGGCAAGCCGACGAAGCCATAATCGCCATTCTCAACAATTACGACTGCGCAGGACTTGCCGTTGTTGCAGTCTGCGAAAACAAAATTGCGTATTCCAACGAATTTGGATTGAAAAATATTGATACACAGGAAAAAATCAGCAAAGACGATTTGTTTCGCATTGCATCGATATCAAAAACATTTACATCGACAGCAATAATGCAACTGTACGAACAGCGAAAATTCAATCTTGACGACGACATCAGCGAAGCGCTCGGCTACAGCGTGCGCAACCCTAAATTTCCCGACGCAAAAATCACATACAGAATGTTGCTTTCGCACACATCGAGCCTGAGCGATGCCGAAGGATATTTTAATTACGATGTTTTGAAACCCGAAATTAATTCAAACTGCGCAAATGCCTATTGGGATTACGCTCCGGGCGAAAAATACAATTATTGCAATCTCGGATTTAACTTGCTCGGCGCGCTTGTTGAAATTCATTCCGGACTAAGATTTGATGTCTATATTCGTCAAAATCTGCTAATTCCGCTTGGTATCATTGATGCCGGTTTTAATGTTGATTCGCTAGATAATTCAAAATTCGTAAAAATATACACGCGCCACGATTCGGCATGGATTGAATCGACCGACGCATACAAAAGCCGCTCTGCCGAAATGGAAAATTACACGCTCGGCAAAAATGCAATCCTTTTTTCGCCAACAGGAGGCATGAAAATATCGGCTACAAACCTTGCAAAATGGATGCTTTGTCGAATGAATTACGGAAAAACCGGCGATACGGAAATCATAAGCGAAGAAACGTCAAAATTAATGTTTACGCCCGTCGTGCCGGCAAAGGAAACAGGTTCGTACGGATTGGGAATTGCCATTGCCAAAGATTTGGTTGAAGGCGATACGCTCGTGGGACACACAGGCAGCGCTTACGGTCTTACAAGCGCAATGTTTTTCAATCCCGATAAAAAATTCGGCGTAGTGATGATAACAAACGGAAGTTCGCCGAAAAACGGACAGAACAAAATTATTTCGGACATCGTAAATGCCATGTACAAAGTATTTATTAGAAAATAACAACATATATAAAACAATAGAATACAGATTTTTATGCAATATAAAATACAATTTTCAATCGTAGTTCCGGTCATGAATCGCCCAAATGAGGTAAAGGAATTTTTAGAGTCTTTATCGCAACAAACCGATAAGGACTTTGAAATCATCATAATGGAAGGACCATCATCTCAAACCTGCGATGAAATTTGCAAAAATTATTCAAAAGAATTAGATATAAAACACATTAAAAATCAGATATTAAGCCGCAGTATTCGCCGCAATTCAGGCATTGAAGCAGCGACAGGAAATTATATAATATTCTTTGATTCCGACTGCATTTTGCCTCCGCAATATATTGAAACAGTGCGAAAACAACTCAACGAAAATTATGCAGATTGTTTTGGCGGTCCCGACAACGCAAACGAATCTTTCAATACGCTTCAAAAAGCCATAAACTACTCAATGACATCAACATTCACAACAGGCGGCATAAGAGGCGGAAAAAGCGAAAATTTTCTTCCTCGAGCCTTTAATATGGGATTTTCAAAAAAAATATATGAAAAAATCGGCGGATACGATGAAATAATAGGCGAAGATATCGACTTGAGTATGAGAATAAAAGAAGCAGGATTTTCGGTTCGACTGATAAAAGAAGCCTTCGTTTATCACAAACGCCGATTAACATTAAAAAAATTTTACAAACAGACATACACTTTCGGCTGCGCACGTATTGTATTCGCTAACAGACATAAAGGCTCGTTGAAAATATTGCATTTGTTGCCATCATGTTTTGCATTAGGAAATATTTTTCTTGTGTTGGCAAGCATAATTTTGGGCAATATATGGTTTTTGCTGCCGATATTGATTTACATCTGCACCATTTTTATCGATTCGTTTATGAAAAACAAAAAATTATCAATCTCTTTGGTATCAATATTTGCAAGTTATATTCAACTTTTTGGATATGGAACAGGATTTCTATATGAGCTGATAACTCGCAGAGTTTCAAAAAAAACAGTAGAAAAAATGTACAGACAATAAAGATTTTTCGGGCTCAAATAAAATTTGTTAAAAAAAAATTCAAAAAGTTTGTAGGTTTTAAAAATTTAGTTTATTTTTGCACATATTTATTAGTTTGGATGATATACTGCAAGACCGTTTGCAGACCAAAAATAGACATTTACAAAACGGAGAAGCCGAAAGCCGAAAAGTGGAGGCGTGAAAAGTTTAAATTATGAATAATATCATTAATTTACTATGGAATAAAGATAATGGAATGTTCGTGCTTGCAGTTATTTCTTTGGCGATTGCAATTTGGTTTAACATAAAAAACAAAAAACAAACTAATAAATTAATAGCGCAATCGACGAAATTATTAGCGCAAACAAACGAATCGATTTCAACATTAAATAAAACTACGCAAGATGTTGAAGCAATAGCCAAACATTTGTCTTTTGGCGGCATTGACCCTTTTCCGTTGGGATTGAAGGACGTCATTACACTGTTGGCTGAATATAAGAAAACAGCAATAGAGGAACAAAGAAAATTTTGTCTGGACATTTATACAGATGTACCCGGCTATGCTGTTTTTAGCCATAATATATTATGGAATAATTTTTATGATTGCCTTAAAAATATTTGTTCGGAACAAAAAATTGATTTCCCAATATTCTGGTATTTTTATTCGGACAATCGTTTAGAAAAACAAATTCGTGAACAATTTAATAGCTGGAAAGAATATGATTTAGACCAACTAAAAAAAGAACTTTATTTACGAAGTAGCGCTGAAAGATTAAAATTTAAGCATGGAAACGCTGCTAAATGCAGATTTTGCACATCCGGGAAATGCCAATCTAACAATATTGAAGAATGTGAGATAATATTAGAATTAAAACAGGAAGTAGATAAATTACAAAATAAAAACGATGTACCACAATTTGTCGAAAATAAGATTTTTGATGCGATGAAATTTCTACACAACAATGCGATTGAACGAATTAAACAACTTTCCGGTTTTGGAAAAGTCAGATATGGCGATAAAAGACTTGATGAAAATTTGCCTTTTTTTGCATGGATTATTTTAGAAGAAAAAGCAGGCAACATGAAAGAAGGAGAAAAAAAACATGCATTAATTCCCGTTGAAGGAATTGTTTCATATAATTATTATGACGAAAAAAAAGAAGCAATCGAAAACGGATTTAGAACAAGCGACCATAAATTAATTCGTTCTTTGTATGATATAGTGCACTCAAATGCAAAACATCAATTAGAAAAATTAAAACAACAATCACAACAAAAAGAAGGATAAATGCACCTGCAACTATTTGTTCCTTGCCAATAAAAAAAGAAAATAGCAAATACATTAAACATTTCTGTCCGATAATTTAGTGCAATGACGAAAAAACCGTCCCGTCAGGGACACATATTTATAGAAGTAATTCATTTGATATCATAGACCTTTCTTTTTTTATGAATGCAGGCCAGCTCAAACTGTAAAAATGACAATATCAAAAAAAACTGCTAATAATCTGTATAAAACTCGGTATTTTTATTCGATAATTTATACCTATAATTTATTAATAATGAACCGTTTCGACCCTTTTTAAGGAACAACTATTTATAAATATAATCAACGTTCACTGAAAATTACAATCGCAATTGGTTTTCAATTTTGTGGCGAAACCGAAGATGAAAACATACTGAAACTTACTCTAAATAAATTTAATAATCAATTTGTAAATAAAATTCTTAAACGATTAAAAATATCTATTATTAAAGATGTAAATTTTTATTGCCTGAACAGCTGAATATTTCGCTCATCCCTGCAAATCTCAAAACAAATTTGAAAAGTGCAGGGTTGCCGCTTTTTATATACTAAATTTTCGACTGCAAAATTATGAAAATGAAATTTTTTATTTAACTTTACAGCAAAATATATAAAAAAATAAAATATATATTAAATTAAAAAATATAAAAATAATAGAATATTAATCATATTATCAAATTGTTATGAAAGTTGTTATTTTAGCAGGAGGATTAGGAACACGACTAAGCGAAGCAACCACAATAATTCCAAAACCAATGGTCGAAATTGGAGGGAAACCAATTTTGTGGCATATTATGAAAATATACAGCAGTTACGGTTTCAACGATTTCATTATTTGCTGCGGTTACAAGCAATATATTATAAAAGAATACTTTGCCAATTATTTCCGACATAATTGCGATATGACTGTAAATTTGGCAGACAACAGCGTGCAAATACTTGATAATCACTCAGAACAATGGAAAGTAACCATGATCGATACAGGAATAAATACTTTAACCGGCGGGCGAGTAAAACGCATTCAAAAATATATCGGAAATCAACCATTTTTGCTTACTTACGGTGATGGACTTTCAGATATTAATATACAGAAAAGCATAGAAGAACACAAAAAATCAGGAAAAATACTTTCACTTTTAGCATATCAGCCAAGCGGACGACTGGGAGTTCTTGAAATTGAAGACGATGGAACTGTTTGTTCTTTTTTGGAAAAACCCAAAGAAAGCGGCTCGTGGATTAATGGAGGCTTTTTTGTTTGCAAGCCAAAATTATTTGATTATATAAGCGGTGATAATGAGATGCTTGAATATGAACCAATGCAAAGAATTATTCACGAAAAACAACTGCATGCGTACAAACATAACGGATTTTGGAAACCAATGGATACACTGCGCGATAATAACGAATTAAACGAACTTTGGAACTCGGGAAAAGCCCCATGGAAGATATGGTGAAAGTTTTTAATAAGGCAACTGTCTGAATATTAGCAATGTAAATAATTTTTATCTAAATAATAAGTTTAAGTAACAACATATAACAATCGGTATAACAATTAATTATACAATTTTCACGTTTTTTTTGAAGAAAATTAGAATAAATATCAAATAAATTACACATAAATAACAGAATAACAAACAATTAACTATGATGGAATTTTATAAAAACAAACGAGTTTTAATAACAGGTCATACCGGCTTTAAAGGTTCGTGGCTCGCAATATGGTTAAATCAATTAGGCGCTCATGTAATTGGATTTTCGCAAAACCCTTATACTGAAAAAGATAACTTCGTTTTATCGCAAATTGGAAAAAAGATTACAGACTTGCGAGGAAACATTTGCGATATTAAGCAAATATACCGTGTTTTTTCAAAATATCAGCCGGAAATTGTATTTCATTTGGCAGCGCAATCACTTGTACGTCAATCATATAAGCATGCCGTAAAAACATATGAAACAAATGTCATGGGAAGCATTAATTTAATGGAAGCGTTCAGGAGATGCAAATCGGCAAAAATTGCAATAATGGTTACAAGCGACAAATGTTACGAAAATCGAGAACAGTACACTCCTTACACAGAAGAAGATGCAATGGGCGGCTACGATCCGTATTCATCGTCAAAAGGAGCAGCCGAAATTGCAATTTCGTCGTGGCGGCGCTCATTTATGAACCCAAAATATTACACAATACACAGAAAATCAATTGCAAGCGTCCGTGCTGGAAATGTTATTGGCGGCGGCGACTGGACAAAAGACCGCATAATTCCCGACTGCATTCGAGCAATTGAAGCCAATACCGCTATTGACATCCGAAATCCCAAAGCAATTCGTCCGTGGCAGCATGTGCTTGAACCGCTGAACGGATATATGCTTTTAGCACAAAAAATGTGGGAAAATCCTGTTACCTTTTGCGAAGGCTGGAATTTCGGACCCTTGCAAAATTCTATTGCAAATGTCTGGGAAATAGCCAATAAAATAGTTTACTATTACGGATCGGGGAAATTAAATAAAATAACGTTAAACGACAATTTGCACGAAGCGCAATTATTAACACTTGATATTACAAAAGCACAGTCGCGCCTGGGTTGGAGCCCTCGTTTAACAATAGACGAAACCATTGAATTTACAGTGGACTGGTATAAAAATTATAGGACATTGGATATATATGAATTATGTGTTAATCAGATACTTAAATATACAAAAAAATGAATTTTATAAAAACAGACATTGCAGGTCTTTATGTAGTAGAAATTGAGCCATTTTATGATGCAAGAGGACAGTTATTTAAGCCTTTTACTTCAAGTTTTTATTTAAATAACATTGGTAATAGCATTAATATCAACATAAAAGAAGTTTGGTTTACCAAGTCAAAAATAAACGTAATACGCGCAATGCACTTACAGACAGGCGAATATGCATGCGAAAAAATAGTCGCCATAGTCAGCGGAAAAGTTCAAGATGTAATTCTAGATATTCGCAAAGAATCAGCAACATACGGAAAAACATTCGGCATCGAGTTGTCAGAAAATTCACCCATAGCGCTCTATATTCCAATTGGTTGCGCACATGGTTATCGTGTGTTAAGCGATAATGCCATTGTGATGTACATGGCAACGCAAGAACATTCTTCAAAAGACGATACAGGTATCAGATACAACAGTTTCGGGTTCGACTGGGGAATTGAAAATCCTGTAATCTCTGAAAGAGATGCCAAATTACCTCCGTTTATAAGAAACTGATTTACTGTAATTAATGCAAAAAACAATGTTGAATGCAACGGGCTTGTTTAATATGAAAGTATTAACTATCTTTGTGTTAAAAATCAGCAATATTTAAATTATTTTTATTGGATTTTATTTTTCAATAAGCATAAATGAAATTAAAATAAATGAACAAATATTAAATCGAAACAATATCAGAATGATACAGGATAAAAAAACGCATAAAATATTAATAACAGGAGCAACAGGATTTGTTGGAAGACACTTAATTCTACAACTCGCCAATACATACAATGATGCTGATATTTTGACAGTAAATCGCAATGTTGAAAAAGCGCAAAAACTGTTCAAAGACATAAAATGCAAACATATACTATCAAATGAATATGAAAGTATTATAAAATTTAATCCTGAAACTGTTATCCATTTAGCAACACTATCGACAAGCCGTAATGATATGGAAATAATAAAGCCGGCGCTTGAAGCAAACATCGAATTTGGAGTATATTTACTGTCGGCTCTGTCGAAGTGTAACAATCTGAAACTTTTTGTAAATACAGGTTCATTTGCCGAATATCGCATGGGAACAGATAAAATCAATGCAGCATATTTATATGCCGCAACAAAATCGGCATTTCGCTATTTTGTTGATTACTACTCAAATCTGGCTGGATTTAAATACATAACTGCAGTTCCATATACAATTTACGGCGGCAACGATACGTCAAAAAAAATTATGGATTACATTCGCGAATCTATATCGGCACAAAGCCCTGTAAAAATGACAAAAGGCGAGCAAGTGCTTGATTTTATACATATTAGCGATGTTGTCAATCTCTTTGTTAAAGTAATCGAAAATAGGCAAAACATAGCGGCAAAACTGCCAAATGGCGAAAATTTTTATGTAGGAACAGGAGTTGGCACAAAAATTCGAGATTTGGCAAAGTTGATTGAAAAAACAGAAAACAAAAAATGCAATATAGAATGGGGCGGTTTGCCCTATCGGCAAATGGATGTGATGTACGCAGTTGCGCCGATAGAAAAGAACAATATGATAATTGACTGGAAATCAAAAGTTTCAATAGAAGAAGGAATAAAAATATAAAATTATGGGAATAATCTTCAGACAAAGCATTAAAAGCACTGTGGTTCATTGGATTGGCGCCATTGTAGGCATGATAACAATGCTCTACATTCAACCGTCGTTTTTGACAACGAAAGAAATAGGATTGATGAAAGTTTTGTACGAATCGGGGCTTTTGATTTGCACATTTGCACTGCTTGGCGCGCCTTCATCTGCAATCCGTTTTTTTCCCTATTTCAAAAACAATAAAAACAAAGACAACGGCTTTTTCTTTTATTTGCTGATACTTCCTTCGATTGGCGCTATAATTTTTATTCCGCTGGTAATATTTCTCAAAAATATTATAATTGATTTTTTTGCCGAAAAATCGGCTCTGTATGTTGAATATTTTAACTGGGTTATTCCTTTGATACTCTTTTTAATGTATTGGATAACATTTGAATCGTATTCAAACGTAAAGATGCGAATTGCCGTACCAAAATTAATACGCGAAATAGGCGTGCGCATTTTGTTGCTTGCAATATACGTATTGTACGGATTCAAAGTATTGACTCTGACCGAATTGGTAACATGTGCAATATCTGTTTATGCTGTTGCAATGGTCTGCACGTTTTTTTATATCCGAAAATTCGATTCTGTTACCTTGAAATACGACAGAAAATTTATAGGTAAACCATTGCAAAACAAAATATTAAAGTACACTGGATTTTTATTTTTAGCAGCAGTAAGCGGTAATATTCTCAATCAACTTGATGTTTTTATGCTGGCATCGCTGAAAGGACTTGACACCACCGGCGTTTACACAATCCTTATATATATCGTTGCAATGATCGACATGCCTTCGCGAGCCATCTCAGCAATATCAGCCCCAATTGCCGCCGATTCCTTAAAAAACGACGACTTTGAAAAAGCCAATAAATTATACAAGGAAGTTTCATTGCATCAATTACTTAGTGGCAGTATTATTTTCATGTTTATATGGATTAATCTCGACAACATTTTTGCAATAATTCCTAACGGCGCAACTTTCGCTCCCGGCAAATGGGTAGTTCTATTTCTCGGAATAGCAAAAATAATAACAATGACGCTAAATTTTGGAGGCGTACTTATATCATATTCACGTTATTACTATTGGAGTCTGTTCTTTTCGTTTTTCATTTTCGGAACAGGTTTCGCTGCAAATCTTTTGCTAATTCCTATTCTCGGAATGACAGGCGCTTCGCTCGCAACCCTTACGGCATGCATATTAAGTTACAGCGTACAACAATGGATTGTTTTGAAGAAAATAAAAGGTAATCCATACACAATCAACACAATAAAACAAGTTGCATTGATACTGACGCTGGTTGGAATAAACTTTTTACTGCCCAAATGGAGCCAAAATCCTTTTATAGATGCAGCATACAGAAGTATAATTGTCGGGCTACTCACAATCACATTTTTATATAAACTTAAAATATCGGCGCCGATAAACAGGATCATAGACAAAAGTGTTGAAAAAATAAAAACTTTTGCCAAAATACAAAAAAAATAAAGTCCTTACAGATTAAAATAAATAACGATCCGCGGCTCCGCACGTAATGCACAGAGATATGTCGTTTTGCCATTGTTCATGAAATCTTAAATTTTAAATCTTTAAATCTTTAAATCTTTAAATTGCGAAAGCCTGTCCCGTTAGGGACTGAATATTAGTAGAAATTTTGCAGCAGAAAAGTTTACGTGCGGAGCGCCGGCGGTTTTTCAAGTCATTTGCGGCGACTCCGCACGTAATGCACGGAGATATGTCGTTTTTGCCATTGTTCTTTAAATTTTAAATCTTTAAATTACGAAAGCCTGTCCCGTCAGGGACTGCATATTAGTAGAAATTTTGTAGCAGAAAAGTTTACGTGCGGAGCGCCGGAGGTTTTTCAAGTCATTTGCGGTTATTCCGCACGTAATGCGGAGATATGTCGTTTTTACCATTGTTCATTAAATCTTAAATTCTTAAATCTTTAAATTGCGGAGACTGTCCCGTTAGGGACTGAATATTAGTAGAAATTTTGCAGCAGAAAAGTTTACGTGCGGAGCCTGTCCCGTTAGGGACTGCATATTAGTAGAAAATTTACCACAATAACAAGTACGTGCGGAGCAGCGGCGGTTTTTCAAGTCATTTGTGATAAACCCGCACGTAATGCACGGAGAGATGTCGTTTTGCCATTGTTCATGAAATCTTAAATTTTAAATCTTTAAATTACGGAGCGAAGCGATAAAATCATTCTCCAGATTCTCTGTTTGATGTGTATCTGCGCCATTTGTTGATAAGCATCTGCATGTTGTCGGGCATGGGAACATCAAACAGCATTTCTTTGCCTGTTGCAGGATGCACAAAACCCAAAATCGCTGCATGTAAAACGTGATGCGGCACAAGTTCAAAACAGTTGTTTATGAACTGTTTATATTTTGTAAAGCTTGTTCCGTACAGTATTTTGCTGCCGCCGTAGCGTTCGTCGTTAAAAAGAGGATGTCCGATATGTGACAAATGCACGCGAATTTGATGAGTTCTGCCTGTTTCCAGTTTGCATTTTATCAATGATACATATCCAAAATCTTCTACAACTTTGTAATGCGTTACGGCGTGTTTGCCTGTGTTTTCGTCATTATAAACTTTGAAACGCAATCTGTCGTTTTTGCTTCGGGCGATGTTGCCGACAATTGTTCCTTCTTTGTTGTCGAATCGTCCCCAAACCAATGCAAAATATTGACGCTGAACGGTATGATTAAAAAACTGCTGTGCCAGATTTTTCAAAACATCAAGTTTTTTGGCAACAACAATCGTTCCCGAAGTATCTTTGTCTATGCGATGTACAAGCAATCCTGCGCGTTCGCTGTCGAGTTGCATGTTATCGTTTTCGCGCAGATAATATGCAAGTGCATTTACCATTGTTCCCGAATAATTTCCGTGTCCGGGATGTACTACCATTCCGGCGGATTTGTTTATTACGAGCAAATCGTCATCTTCGTATAAAATGTTGAGCGGAATATTTTCGGGGAGTATTTCTACGCCGCGCCTTTCGTAAGGCATTACTATTGATATTTTATCAAGAGGTTTTACCTTGTAATTGTTTTTTTTGGGAATGTCGTTTACTAAAATCCAGCCCAAATCGGCGGCGTTTTGTATGCGATTTCGCGATGCGCCTTCTATTCTATCGGTTACATATCTGTCGATCCGTACAGGCGACTGTCCTTTATCCACTGTAAACGAATAGTGTTCGTAAAGTTCGTTTTGTTCTTCGTTTATAGCATTATTTTCATCCGACATTTTATTTTGATACGACTATTTTTTTTGTTTCCTTAATTTTTTTTCCGGAATAAATGCGTACAATATATGTTCCTGCCTGCAGGTCTGAGACATTTATAATATTATTGTCGCTATTTTGGATTTTCACCAGCCGTCCGCTTGTATTATATATTTCGATACGTTTTGCGGTAATATTTTCGGCTTCGTCGGCCCATGACATGCGTATGTAATTTGCCGATGGATTTGGCGCCAATATTACTCCAGATATTTCCGAATTGGATTCTTCGGGCGGTAAAACGGGATTTACAGGAAATCGTTCGGCTGGCGAAAACAGAGGACGAATCATTGGCGAACCTTCATAAATGCTTGATTCCCATAAATTGTTGATGTTATAAAAAACCTTGTCTTGATGATTTCTGTTGCGGTCGAAACCGATATTAATAAAATCGTCGTTTGTTTGCATCCATCCTGCATAAAAAGTTGTTTTGCGTCCGATAAATACCGGTTTTGTAAATTTGTATGCCACAAATTGGTTGAGGCTGTCCGAATATGTTGGTTTTGTTGCATTTTGGGTATATAATATTTCGCCAGGAACGCCATTGTCATCGCTCCAAACAGTAAGTCTGAATCTGTTGTTTTCGTTTACGTTGTTTATTGTATGGTTGAAATACATGTAAATGCCGCGCAACGAGTCGTTTTCAAAACAGTAAAACTGTACGGCGACTTTTCCTGCCGATGTTCCTACGCCAAACAGTCCGTAGCCGTTTTCTGCGGTTCCATCGTCATATGCGTAGCAGTCGTAAAATTTGTGATAATAAACAGTTGTATCGTTATATCTGTAATCGGCTCGAGCGGGGTCGCTGTCGGTTGCGATATATGATTTTATTTCGAACATTGCGCTGTCGGTATCCGAATAAAAATCGTAGTCGGGGATAGAATATTCATTATTGAATGTTTCAAAATCATGAATATTTTCAACGCTTCCTGAAAATTCACGATATTCGCCGTTGCCAAACATTGGCGTAATTGCAAAATGTCGTGCAACCTGTCTGGTTCCCCAGCCTAAATTGTGATAGGTTATGCTTATCGTCAGATCGTTACCGAACATTTTTGCGCGCGCATCCGAATTGTAATGTCGCCATGGAATTTCTTCATAAACAGTTGTAAATGGTTGTTGAGAATGTGTTATTGCAACGTCTTTTATAAGCGTATCAAGCGCGGTTCTTCCTTTGTCGAGGTAAACAAAATCAATATTCCAGTGGTCGGCGTTGCTTGCGCGTCCGGGAGTAAATGAGTTTATCGAAATGCTTGCATGATTTATAAATCTGAATTGAAACCTGTTTGTCAGATATTCAGCTTTGTCAACTTTCACATGCGCTTTGAAAAAACGCGCTGATAGCGAATCTTCGTGTCGCAAATATGTTACTGTTTCTTCTTTTCGATAATAAATTTCGGTCATTGTAGAATCTGTAATATTGGGAAATGCTTTCCATACTGTTGTCCATTCGTTGCCGTTTGGCGAAAATTGAAGAATCAGCGAATCGCGATTTTCGGGCAAATCGCCGTATCCGCCAGCCTGAAAATAAAAAGTTAAATATATCGAATCGTTAGGATATACAAGGTTTATCGGTTGCGATAAAAGCGTATCCGCCGGAAACGAAACAATATATCCAACATCGTACACTTCGCCTCGACTGTCAATAGCATCAAACGTGGCAACTCCAATGCTCGGCGCATTTATTCCATACGAATTGTTAATATAAACGCATGCATTTTGCCATTTGCTTTGGTCGGGAATAAATCCTGTATTTTTTGCAAAATCATCAATAAACGGCAGTTCCCGCAATATCGAACTTTGCAATTGCATTCGGGTTACAGGTCTTTCGGCGTTTTTTTTCACAGCAGGATTTTCCTGCAAGCCGATTAAAAGTTCCTGTGCATTTATGTTTGCAATATTTACGAATATTGATGTTGTAATTATTAATAATGTTTTTATAAGTTTCATATTATTTTTCATTTATAATTTAACAGTCATGGTAATATCTACATTATCGCCGAGCGAACGTTGAATATATGCGCCCGGATATTGATTTTTAACAACAGAATTGCGTTTGTCTTCTTCTGTTTTTATGGTTGAATCATAAATGATTTTTCCTGTGTTCAAATATGATTCGATTAAAATGCTTTTTGCCTCGTTAATATTTTTGCCTGTAACATCCGGAACCTGTGTGTACGATTCGTCCGGATTATTTCCCAAACCTGCAATCAATTCGATTTCATCGCCCAAAAATACTGTTGCCGTAATATTTTCGTCGTTTGCACTAAAGGTAACAAAGCGGTTTGTTTCAACATCTTTGCTTATCTGACCTATAACGTTGTTCATTGCCATATCGGGCTGATATGTTATTCGTCCGGTTTTTACGCCTTTGCTTGCGAGTACGGCAACTGCCTGACGCAAAGAATATCCCACAACATTTGGAACTTCAACTTTTTTCGGCATTATGCAGTTTACCGTAAGATAAATCGTCCTGCCTTTTTTGACGTGCGCATTTGCCTTGGGATGCTGGTCAAGCACAGCGCCTGCCGGCGAACTCGACACGAACAGCGAATCGTTGATTTCGACTTTCAAATTGCTTTCCGCTGCCATTTGTTTTACATCTTCAACATTCATTCCACTAAAATCGGGAACAGGAAAATTTTCGCCATGTCGAGTAAAACAACTTAAAAACCATTTTGAAGCAAAAACTATTGCCACGCAAAACAAAACAGCATATATAATATTGCGTATGTAAATGTTTGACCACATTTTTTTTACATAATCTACGCCTGATTTTTTTTCTGTCATAACAATTTTTTGTTGTAAACTAACGACAAAGATATAAAAATTTACAGATATTATTGTTTTTTTTATCAGGATAAATAAAATACGGTTATCATTTAAGAAAAATTCAAAATCGCTGATATGCAGCCGTGTCTATATAATCACTCCTAATAAACATTGAAACGGTTCATTATTTAATATTTACGGGCAAAAATATCGAATAAATACCGAGTTTTATATAGTTGCTCCTTATAAACTGTGAAAATAGTTGCTCCTTACGAATAAAAAAAGGACAAAGCTAGAACATTAAAAATTTCGGACAATTATTTCTTTCTGTTACTTTTGTCTTGACACAAAAGTAACCAAAAAGTCAAGAGCAGC
>JAITLJ010000195.1 GCA_031277925.1 Prevotellaceae bacterium
TTTTAACATTGCCTTTTATTTCATCATATTCCCATGCCGTCTTTTTGTTGTTCTCCGGTTTTTGAGTACAGGCAGCAAATATTATGCAGACATTAAAAATACTTATTATTGTTAAATTTTTCATTTTTACTTATTTTATCATAAAGACGAATAAGATTATAAAATGTTACAGCTTATTATTGGAAATAAATTAACCGGAAGCAAATTCAATCTGAATTTCACTCAGAATATTTCAAGTTTATTCTCCGTTAATTATCACGAAATCAATTTGTTTACGTTCGAGGTCGCTGCGAACAACTTTTATGTGGACTTTGTCGCCAAGCGTGTATTTTTTATTGTGTATTCTGCCTGTAACACAATAATTTTCTTCATCAAAATAATAATAATCATCGTGCATTCCGCGTATCGAAACCATTCCTTCGATTTTGTTTTCGCAAATTTCAACATAAATTCCCCATTCGGTTACGCCTGTTATAATTCCTTCGTACTGGCAACCGGTTTTGTCCTGCATAAATTCGACCATTTTATATTTTATCGAAGCGCGTTCGGCATCGGTGGCGCGCTGTTCCATTGCAGATGAATGTTTGCACATTTCGTGATAGTAATTTTTTTCGGCGCTTTTTGCATTGGCAAGATATTGAGCCAAAAGCCGATGAACCATCATGTCGGGATAGCGGCGAATAGGCGATGTGAAATGTGTATAAAACAGAAATGCCAATCCATAATGTCCGATATTTTCGATGGAATATGTTGCTTTTGCCATCGAGCGCAAAGCGAGCGTTTCTACAAGATTTGCTTCGGGTTTGTTTTTCACATCTGTCATCAGTTTGTTCAATGCGCGTGAAATGTCTTTTTCGGATGCCGGTTTAACATTGTATCCGAAGCGTTTTACAAATTCTTTGAGTTTATTGAATTTTGTTTCATCGGGCGTGTCGTGTATGCGATAAACAAAGGTTTTCGGTTTTTTGTTATTTTGCGATTTTCCTATATATTCAGCCACTTTGCGATTGGCAAGCAGCATAAATTCTTCTATCAGGTTGTTTGAATCTTTGTTTTCTTTGAAATATAAACTTAGAGGTTTTCCTTTTTCATCAAGTACGAATTTCGGCTCGGCTCGTTCAAAATTCATTGCGCCTGCCTTAAATCGTTTTGTGCGCAGTATTTTTGCAAGTTTATCAAGTATCAAAATTTCATTGCACAAATCGCCCTGTTTGGTTTCTATTATTTGCTGCGCTTCGTTGTAGGTAAAGCGACGATTTGAATATATCACAGTTCGACCAAACCATTCGGCTGTGACATTTGCTTTTTCATCCATCTGAAAAACAGCCGAAAAGCAAAGTTTTTCTTCGTTTGGACGCAACGAACATATAAAGTTCGACAGACGTTCGGGCAACATTGGTATTGTTCTGTCAACCAGATATATTGATGTTGCACGCTCGGCGGCTTCTCTGTCGATTGGCGTATCGGGCAAAACATAATGAGTAACATCGGCAATATGAACGCCGATTTCATATTTTCCGTTTTTGAGTATGCGAAGCGACAAAGCGTCATCAAAATCTTTTGCATCGTCGGGATCGATTGTAAATGTCGTAATTCCTCTGAAATCGCGCCTTTCGGCATAATCGGCATCGGTAATATTTTCGTTTATCCGTTTGGCAATTTCATCAAGTTTTGCAGGAAAACGATAAGGCAAATCATATTCGGCAAGAATTGCATGCATTTCGGTATCATTTTCGCCCGGATTGCCAATTACATCAATGATTTCGCCGATAGGACTGCGCATGTTTTTTGCCCAGTCGGTAATTCTGCCAACAACTTTTTGTCCGTTTTCGGCATTGTTTAGTTTATCGGCAGGAATAAAAATTTCGTGAGGCATTTGGCGACTGTCGGGAATTAAAAATCCGTTTTTTCCGCATATTTCTACTTTCCCAACAAAATTCTGTTTCGACCGTTCAATAATTTCAATAACTTCGCCTTCGTAGCGATTGGTTCTTTTTGTATTATACAGGTTCACCTTTACGGTGTCGTTGTGCAAAGCGTGATTAAGATTATGCTGCGACACAAAAACATCTTTTTCCATTTCATCAGAAATTATAAAAGCATAACCGTTAACCGTCATATCAACGCAGCCGGTAATTACTCTTTTTATGCGGCGTTGCTGTTTCTGCAGCTGAACATTCAGTCTGAATTTTCCCTGACTTGCGCGCCTAAGCGTTTTTTGTCGCGTAAAATCTTTCAAAATTTCCAGCACCTGTTTGCGTTCTTCGTCTGTTTCGGCTCCAACTATCCGCGACACTTGTTTATAATTAAAATTTTGATTTGGTTTGGATTTAAATACATTAAAAATGGCATTTATTTTATTGTCTGATTGACCTTTATCATTTTTCTTCATGTTTATATACTTTTTGCAAAGGTACAAATAATATTGCAATGAATATTTTTTCGGATTTTGGCATGATTAGATTTCAAATCATATTTTTGATTATTAACGACTTGCTTTTATTTCCAAATTTGCCATAATAAATTTAACTTGTCTGATTTGTACGGATGGAACAAAAAGATGTCGGAAAAACCTGATTATGGCAGTACAAAAATATGGTCGAAAAAGAATAAAAATCACAGAAATTTTAAAAATAAAAAAAATATTCAATGTAAATTAACAAATTTGTGTATCTTTGCAACGTTATTTTTAATAGAAATGTACACAGAAACAGAGATTAAGTCATTAATAGACAAAGCATTAACAAGTACGATTGCGTTCAAATCGCCTGCCGAATTATACGAACCTGTTTTATACAGCATTTCGGTTGGCGGTAAACGTATTCGACCAATATTGTGTTTGTTGTGTTATAATCTTTTCAAAGAAACAATAGACAACAATATTATTATGCCGGCAATAGGCATTGAAGTTTTTCACGGATTTACCCTTATTCATGACGATATTATGGATAATGCTGAAATTCGGCGCAGTAATGCAACCGTTCACAAAAAATGGAATAAAAATACCGCAATACTTTCGGGCGATGCAATGTGCATTGAGGCATATCGGCTTGTATCGCAAACAAAGGCAAATCATTTGCCGCAAGTATTTGAAGTTTTCAACAAAACAGCGGCGCAAGTTTGTGAAGGTCAGCAATTTGATATCAATTTTGAATCTAAGTTTCTAATTTCCGAAGATGATTATCTTGCAATGATAAACCTGAAAACAGCATCAATGCTTGCAGCAGCCGCAAAAATTGGAGCAATAGTTGCCGATGCATCAATCAGCAACAGCGAAAACCTTTATCAATTCGGATATAATTTGGGAATGGCTTTCCAGATTCAGGACGATGTGCTTGATACTTACGGAAATCCATCTCTTTTCGGAAAAATAATAGGAAGTGATATAATATCAAATAAAAAAACATTTTTGCTCGTTTCGGCACTGATAAGAGCGCAGGGACAACAAATGAGCAATCTCGAAAATCTGCTGAAAACAAACGATATTCCCAATAACGATAAAATAAAACAAATCAAAGATATATTTGACGAACTCGAAATAAAACAACTTGCCGAAACAAGAATAAATTATTATTTCAAAACGGCAATGGAATACCTTGACAATGTTGCTGTAAACCAATATCAAAAAGAAAACCTTATACGATTTGTAACCGATCTTATCGACCGAAATTATTAAAGTACGAATAAATTTATGTTTACTTACAAATGTTTCGGCCAAACAGAATCTGAAATGATTGCAGAAAAAATTATAAACATCATCGGTTGATTTATGTATCATGTAATCAGTAAAATATGCTTTTTATTTTCGCTGCTTCCGCTTCGAGCGCTTTACTGTTTTTCAGATATTTTATATTTTCCCTTATATTACTGTATCCGCTACAGACGAAAAATTGTCAGAAAAAACCTTTTAAACGCCTTCCCCGAAAAAGATTTAAAAACCCTTATCGGAATAGAAAAAAAATTTTATTCCTTTTTTTGCGATTACATTGTCGAAACCATTAAATTGCTGTCGATAAGCGAAAAAAACATTCGCAATCGCATGACTTTTGAATGTATGGACGAAGTGATAAAAGAAACAGAAAACGACAAATCATGTGTTTTGTATTTGGGACACTATTGCAACTGGGAATGGATAACTTCCATTCCTTTGTACCTGTCATTTAACAGTCGCCTTGCTTTCGGACAGGTTTATCAGCCGCTGCAAAACAAACTGTTTGATAAACTTTTCCTGAAAGTCAGAAAACGGTTTAATTCACAAAACATTCCCCGCAAAAACATACTGCGCAGCATTGTCGATTTTAAACAGGCAAATAAACAGTTTGTTATCGGATTTATTTCAGACCAAACGCCGCAAGGACACAGCGACTGTTGCTGGATTGATTTCCTCAATCAGGATACTTGCGTTTTTTTAGGAACAGAACACATTGCACACAAAACCCGGTCGGCAGTTTTTTATTTGGATATAACAAAAATAAAAAGAGGATATTACAACTGTAAATTTGTACTTTTATCATCCGAGCCGCAAAAATTGCCTGAATATAAATTGACCAACATGTATTTTCAACATTTGGAAAAAACAATACAGCGCAATCCGTCGTACTGGCTGTGGTCGCACAATCGATGGAAACGACCGCGAACAGTAAATCATTGAAAATGTGTTTAATGCAGCACAATTTTAAAAAACGGACTAAATCCAAAAATATAATTTAATTTAGTCGCTCCTTACGAATAAAAAAAAGACAATGCTAATACATTAAAATTTTCTGCCAGATATTTAGTGCTATGACGAAAAAATGTCCCGTCAGGGACACATATTTATAGAAAGAAAAAAGTTCATATTTTGCCGAATTTTTGCCTGTATCTATATAAAATTCGGTATTTTTATTCGACAATTTATGTCTATAATTTATTAATAATAAATCGCTTCGGCTCTTTGTAAGGAACAACTAAATAATTGCATCGTGCAAATGCAAGCAACGAAGCAACCCTTTTCTGTTTGACTGCCCGTTTTTAATTCGTCGGCGCTGCTCATTATTCCTTTTTACGATTAAAGTTCCGTTTTTTGTAATTTCCTTCTCTAAATCTCGACGGACATTTTTACCTGTCTGCGTATATGTGAAGACTTTTATGTACATTTGCACAATTGTTTTGAAAGAAATGATTAAACGAATTTGTATATTTTGCTCATCAAGCGATAAAATTGACCCTGCACATTTTGATGCAGCCGAAAAAATTGCTTTTGAACTGACAAAAGCAGGATGCGTAATTGTTTGCGGCGGCGGTTCGCATGGATTAATGGGAAAAATAATTGAAACATCTGTAAAAAACGGCGGATATGTAATCGGCGTCATCCCCGAATTTATGCGCACAGTAGAATGGGACAGCAAAGATCTCAACGAACTTATTGTAGTAGAAGACATGCGCGAACGCAAAAAACGAATGATAGAAAACGCAGATGCAATCATTGCACTTGCCGGAGGATGCGGAACGCTTGAAGAATTAATGGAAGTTATAACGCTTAAACGACTTGGCAAATTTACAAAACCGATAATTATTCTCAACACAAACGGATTTTATAATCACCTTAAAGAGTTGCTTGATAAAATGATTAACGAAAATTTTATGAACAAACAATCCATTGATATATGGAAATTTATTGACAGCCCCGAACAGATTTTTGACGCTATCAGCAATGCGGCGCAATGGGACAGCGATGCAATAAAATTTGCAGTAGTTTGATTATAAAAATATTATGAATATTAAAACATGGATTTGATTTTTGAAAATATAAAACAAACAATAGCCGATGAACTTAATCTGTTCAGGCAATTTTGCAAAGAAGAACTTATGTCATGCGAATTTGCACTTGACGATATCAACCAATATCTGCTTGACTACGAAGGAAAACTGCTGCGTCCGATAATAATTTTACTTTCGGCAAAAATGAATGGAGAAATATGTGAAAAAACGTATATTGCCGCACAATCAATGGAAATGTTGCATACGGCAACTCTCATTCACGATGATATTGTTGATGGAGCCGCAATACGGCGCGGAATACCAACAATACAATCGCAATGGTCGCCGCAGATTGCCGTACTTGTAGGCGATTATTTACTGGCAAAAGCGCTCGAAATTATTACAAAAAACAAAATATACGACGTCATTTCAACAGCAACCGAAGTCGTAAAACATCTTAGCGAAGGAGAACTTTTTCAAATAAAAAAATCAATAAACATGGATACCACCGAAGAAGATTATTTGAACGTAATCTACAAAAAAACGGCAAGTCTGATATCGGCATGCATGCGCTTCGGCGCAGCATCGGTTGGCGCCAGCGATGCAATAGTGGAACAAATGACAGAAACAGGACGAAATATAGGTTTGGCTTTTCAAATCAGAGATGATATTTTGGATTTTGATAAAAATAATAAAACAGGAAAATCGTACGGAAACGATTTGCGCGAACATAAATTGACGCTGCCTTTGATATATGCGCTTAAAAACTCAACCGAAGATGAACAGAAAACAATAATCGAAAAATTGAACCACAGCGCCAAAAAACCACAGGTTATTGACGATATAATAGAATTTACATACAAACATCAGGGAATTGTTTACGCCGAACAAAAAATGAAACAGTTTTACAGGCAGGCAATAAATTTACTCGAAGAGTTTCCTCCAAGCGACGCCCGCAATGCATTGATGATGCTTGCAGAATATATAACAGTAAGAAAAATGTAAAAACATATAATTTGCAGACTAACTAGTTGCTCCTTATAAACTGTGAAAACAGTTGCTCCTTACGAATAAAAAAAGGACAAAGCTAGAACATTAAAAAATTCGGACAATTATTTCTTTCTGTTAATTTGCCTTGACACAAAAAGAAGATAAAGAAAAAAATGTTCGTATTTTGCCGAATTTTTGCCTGTATCTGTATAAAACTCGGTATTTTTATTCGATAATTTATGCCTATAATTTATTAATAATTAGTCGCTCCTTATAAACTGTGAAATAGTTGCTCCTTACGAATAAAAAAAAGACAAATCTAATACATTAAAAATTTCGGACAATTATTTCTTTCTGTTACTTTTGTCTTGACACAAAAGTAACCAAAAAGTCAAGAGCAGC
>JAITLJ010000120.1 GCA_031277925.1 Prevotellaceae bacterium
AGAAGTAAGCGAAAACATAAAATTGTACGAATTGCAAACTTCGCCCAAAGTAAAAGCCCGCACAGAAAACAGGGAAGACAGTTTTTTCTGGCAAACCAATTTACATCTGCTTTCCGACAAAAATCATGAAGTGAACTGGTATTTTATTGTTGAAAATAAGTTAAACGAGGCATTTAATCATCATTTGAACGACGCTCTACAAACTATGATGCACTTGGGTATTGGCGGCGAACGTTCGTCGGGATGCGGAAGCCTGACAGACTGCGAAAAGGTGAATTTTTTGTTAAATTTGCCTGATACACAATACCATGCAAGCATTTCTTTGGTAATACCCAAAAAAGATGAATTATCGGACAACTGTTTTTATATTACCATAAAACGCGGAGGACGCTATCTTGACCATAACGAACATTTGAAAATGATTCAAGCATTGGTTGAAGGCGCTGTTTTTGATAAAAATATACAAGGAGAAATTGCAACATTAAAAGTTACTCCTCCGATTTTACGCTATGGATTGAATTTGACGCTTCCGTTACACAATAACTTTGTAAATAATTTAATATGATAACAACTGTCAAATTAAAGATAACAATTCTTTCGCCCGTAACTATTGGCTCTGGGGCAGAATGGTCGCCATATGCCGATTATGTGATTGACAACGAACGGTTTTATTTATTAGACCGCAGTAAAATCACTCAAAAAGTTGCCGAAAACGATAATTGGCTGGAACAGTATGTCAATGGAATAGCCTCCAAAATGAATAATAACCGCAGCGAGTTTGATTTAAAACTATTCCTGACTGGCGTCTTGCGCGAAAATATTGACAATATGAGTGTGTTTCATTGCCCTTTAGCATCCAACAATGTAAACGGCAAACTACCTGTTAAAGCACTGTTAAGAACGCCGTTATATGAGGCTTATATTCCCGGAAGCTCGCTCAAGGGAGCATTTAAAACAGTATTGATATACGACAAACTGAAAGATGCAGATATAAAATCGGTATTACAATATTGCGCCTTGTCCGACCGAAATAAACGCGATATTGAAATTAACAGATGGCTTAAGAAACAGGAACAGCAACTTGAAGGACAGACACAACAATCGAAAATAATTCAACAGGTGACCGACAGCGCACCAATACCTAAAGAAAATTCGATAGTGGTAGATTGCTGGCGCAATAATATGCCATTGCGGTTCGACTGTATAAGCGAAGGCGCGACTTCGCAATTTGAACTGACATTGAGTAATTATACATGGCAGAAATTGGCAAAAGACATCAACAGATTTTCCTATAATACGCTAACAAGAGAATATAATTCGCTTGAAGATGATGATAAAAATAAAAATTACAGGAATGAACTAGACAGGATTTTGGATTTATGTGATGAATCTCCTGCAAATGTGGCATGTCTGAGAGTTGGCTTTGGTAAAGGCTATTTTGCCAATTCCACAGGAGATGCGCTGTTTGCTTATATTGAAAATTTAGAAGATGAACAAACAAAAAAAAGGATGGAAGATATATTTCAGACATACTTGCAAAGTATTTTTAAAAAAGGCAACCAAATAATACAGGATTTCGATATGTATAAGTTTCCGCGCACGCACTTACGAATAAGCAAACAGCAAAAACCATTAGGCTGGATTAAAATTGAAAAGGTATAATTTGCAACATTATAAAAAGAAAACATGAATAGAAAAATATTTTTAAGTTTTTTAGGCACAAATAATTATGAAAAATGTGTCTATTCGTACAAAGAATATCAGAGCGCGGTTGTCAGATTTGTTCAATCGGCATTAATAGATATGTGTTGTAAAGAATGGGATAATGATGACAAAATATTAATATTTACAACAGAGGACGCGTTAAATAAAAATTGGAAAAAATTAGAACAGGAATGCCAAACTCGAATTTCACTGAAAAATATTGATATTCCAAATGGTAAAAATGAAGAAGAAATTTGGAAAATATTTGATATTATCTATAATCAATTAGAAAACAATGATGAACTGTATGTTGATATTACTCACAGTTTTCGTTCTATTCCATTATTGGCTGCTTCTTTATTACAATATGCCAAATCACTAAAAAACATTTCGGTACAGGCTATTTATTACGGCGCATTTGATAATTTGGGAAACGCAAGGGATATTAAGACACGAATTCCCAATCCTAACAACAGGATTGCGCCCATATTTAATTTAACTGCGTTCTCTGAGATTCAAGATTGGTCGGTTGCAGCTAATGATTTCATCTGCTATGGGAATACGCAACGCCTGTGTGCATTAATAAAGAACAATATCAAGCCTGTTCTTAGACAAACGCAAATAGAGAATAACGCTGCAAGGAACCTGAATACGTTGAATAAACAAATTAAAAATGTCAGCCTGAATATCAGAACTAACAGGGGAAAAGAAATAATTAAAGGCAAAGCCCCCAAAGATATAATAGATATACTTGACTCGCTGGAAACAGATTTAATTTTAATTACTCCGCTTAATCCAATACTCGAAAAATTGAAAGAATCCATACAAAAAATTTACAAAGGTGAAAATGACACGAAAAATATGCTGGCAGCAGTAGAATGGTGCATCGAAAAACAATTGATTCAAGAAGGTTTTACATTACTTCAAGAAGGCATAATATCTTTTTTGCTAAAAGATGATGATTATTCAAACAAAGACAAACGTAATTTTACTTCCAACTTTTTGAACACATTTTATAGCAAAGGGAAAGAATTTGATAGACATAAAAACAATAACCTAAGTGATAAAGATATTGAAATTCTTGAAGAATCTTTGAAATCTTTGGAAGAATGTCAAGCCTTATGCAATTTATTTAGAAAAATTACAGAGATGAGGAATGATATAAACCATGCAGGAACCAGTTCTCAAAGTTTGTCGGCAGATGTTTTTGAAAAAAAATTGAAAAACTTGTTTAAACAAATGAAAGAATTAATAGACCCATGCTAATAAATCTTTCCAATCATCCATCTTCTACGTGGCAAGCTGCCCAGTTAGACGCTGCCGCCGTTTACGGTGAAGTAACCGATATTTCTTTTCCCGATATTGACCCAAATGGCAATGAAATTTACATTCAATCATTATGTGAAGAATATTTTGAAAAAATATGTCAAATAATGCAGGGAGAAAAAGCTACAGTACATATAATGGGCGAAATAACATTCACCCATAAACTTGTAAACATCTTGCAGGCAAAAGGCGTAAAGTGCATTGCTTCAACAACAGAGCGAATGGTTAATGATGCAGAAAACAGCGTTAAAGAAGTATTATTTGTATTCAGTAGATTTAGAAAATACATTTAAATGGAAATGAATGAAAAAAAAATCACATTAACGAAAGGGCAAGAAAGGGCAATTAAAGAACTGAAAAAATTCTTCTATTCGGATACAGCTAAAATTTTTATCATAAAAGGTTACGCAGGCACAGGCAAAACAACACTTATAAAAGAAATTATTAACTGGTTGGGAACCATGGAAGCAATCGCTGTCTTGCTTGCTTCTACCGGAAGGGCGTCTAAAATATTGAGCAATATTACTGAATATCCAACCAAAACCATTCATGGCGAGATATATAGATTTAATGATTTTAATCAGGATCTGGAATCTATTGCCGAAACAAGGGAGTTGCAGAAAATAGATAAAACAGGACAACTTTACCTGACATTTGGTTTGTGTAAAGTAGACAGAACGAACAAAAAAGAATATTTCTATATCATTGACGAATCCTCGATGATAGGTGAAAAACAGGAAAAAGATGTTAAGCAGGCATTATTTGGCAGCGGACAGCTCTTAGTAGATTTATTGCAATATGATCCATACGGCAAATTCATCTTCGTGGGAGACGTATGCCAGTTGCCTCCCATTAACGAAACGTTTTCGCCTGCCTTATCTGCAAATCATTTCAGATGGCGCTATGCTGTTGAAGCGCATGAGATAGAACTCACAGAAATAGTAAGGCAAAAAAAGGATAATGATATTATCGGCGTTTCACAGAAAATACGTGCGCTGTATGCCAGCCCGCCACAAACCGAATGGGCAAAATTCCCTTTACGCGGACGAAAAAACATCAAAATATTTCCCAGTCAGGTTTCCATGCTGTCCGATTATGTGCAGCGAATGAAGCGAAACGGCTATAATAATACAACTCTTATATGCAGGTCTAACAAGAATTGTAATACTTTGACCTCGCTCATTCGTCCGTCTTTAGGATTAACGCAAACGACCTTACAAAAGGGCGACCTGCTGTTGGTCACACAAAACAATTATATTTCAGGATTGATGAACGGCGATTTGGTAGAAGTAATAGATGTCGGAATAAGACACAGGCGGGCGCAGCTCACATTTTTACATGTTGAAGTAAAAGAATTAAATACACAAAAAGTATATTCCCAACTGTTAATCGAAGACATTTTATATCATGGAAAAATAAATTTGACACAGGAACAGCAAAAAGAACTGTTTGTAGATTATTATTATCGCATGAAAGAAAAAGAAATTAAACAAAGTTCCGAAACTTTTCGAAATGCCATGTGGACAGATATGTATCTTAATGCATTAAGAACAGTTTACGGATTCGCACTTACCTGCCACAAAGCACAGGGCGGTGAATGGGATCATGTATATTTAGACTTGAGCAGGATGTATTCAACGCCAGCATCGTATCAATGGCTTTACACGGCAATAACGCGTGCAAAAATACAACTTTATGTTGCAGAAAATCCATGTCTGATATGATTTAAAATATTACCTTTGTCAAC
>JAITLJ010000202.1 GCA_031277925.1 Prevotellaceae bacterium
ATTCGATAATTTATGCCAATAAATATTAATAATAAATGGCTTCAATATTTATTTAAGGAGCGATTAATAAAAATTCAATATAATGAAAGAAAAGATTTTAACATTACTTGAACAAAAATTTCAAGGCAAGCGAAGAAACGAACTTAACAGGCGCAATAGCATTGCAGGTTACTGCTGAAGACGAAGCAAATTGCTTCGTTTATATGTGATTTGAAAATTTAATCGTTATATTTGCAAATGAAATTTAATCAAAAAAACGATGAATTCTCACAATTTTAGCGACAGCATGCAAAGCGAACAAAAAAGCCAGAAACGGGCTGATGATTTTTATTTAAATTATTTGAAAGCAACTGATATTGTGCGTTACAATCGAAACACAAAAATAGACATGAAAATGCAGCGCTCTGATATAGATGTTTCATTTAAACGTAATGGTAAGGTAATAAAAATTTCGGAAAAATTCCGCGCTAAAGATTTCAACGATTTGTATATCGAATTTTACAGTAAATTTCCTGATATTCGCGGCTGGCTCGACAAATCAAATGCTGATTATATAACTTATTTTTTTCCGACACGTGTATTTATTATAGACGAAAAGGCGCTTTCCGAATTTTATAAAAACTGTTTGTCGAATACCGTATCCGACGACATCTTCAAACGTTTAATAGAACAATATCCAAATGACAATGCACAAAAGGCTAGATGGATAAAAATACAGGATCACAGTTATAAAATACAAATAATTCAGGCTTATAATAAAACAGAAAATGCCTCGTGGTATACAATGGGAATTGCTATTCCATTCTATGTTTTAGATGATTTTGATATTTATTGCAAAAAGTTTAATTTTTAATCGAAAATATACGAATTGTTTTTTCATCATCGTTCCTTACGAATATGATAAATTGTCAACAGCGCAGATTTTTAAGTATGGCATAAATTTTGCTTTTAGTTATTGTTAATAAACTGTTTGTGTAATAATTAAGGAGCGCCTAAATAATATTTTCCGTACAAACACAGATGAACTGATTACAGAATAATAAAACAACAGAGAGTTTTTTTTGCTATTAAGAAACTCTCTGTCTGTTCATAATTCAAAAACATGTTTATATACAACATTTTATTGCTTATCTTCCTATTCGCATCATTCCGCCGCCTGGACCTCCCATCGGCGAACTGCCGCTTATCGATTGTCCTCCGAAAACATTAAATCTGTAAGTAAACGAAACCACGAAATAGCAATTCAATGTATTTGTCAGTGATTGTTGAATAGAATTGTCGTTTGAAGAATATGTTATGTTTTTTTTGTCGCGCAGAATATCATTTACCGAAAATTTTACTGTTCCTTTGTTGTTCATAATGCTTTTTTCAATTCCTGCATTCCATACGACCTGTGATGCATCATAGCCTGCTGCATAACCGCTTCCGTTTCTAAACGAAATATCGCTTATAAACGTAAAATTCAGCGGTAAAAAAACCGTTGTCCATGCATTGACATCATAGTCGCGTATATTTTCGGTTTGTACTGCCAATGAATTTTTTGTATTTGTAAATGAAAGCGTTCCGTTTACGCCCAAATCCATAAACAGAGTGCTGAACTGTACGCCTAAATTCGGCGAATATCGGTTATATCTGGTAGTATTTTTAACTCCATTAACAAAACTCACATTTTGGCTCATCGATGCAAATGATGATGAATTAAGCTGGAATGTTGTATTTATGGGAAAGTTAACCGTTACACTGCTCATTAAATTCCATACGCCATTTGCATTATCGTAAGTTCTTTCCTGAACGCCATTATTAAACGTTGAATTTGACACTATGCTGTTTTGCGTCATGCTTCCGCGTAGAAATACCATGAGAGTACGCATTGTCGAGCGGTTGTTGAGGTTATATCTTACATTCAGCGAATGTGTATAACTCGGTTTCAAATTTTCATTACCATAACTTATAACTAAGGGATTTGTTCTGTCAATCCACGGGTCGAGCTGCGATAAGCTTGGCTGTCCTGTTCGTGTTCTGTAATCAATTCTGATATTGTGCGATTTTGTGAAATTATATTGAAACTGAGCCATGGGACCAAAGTTTGTAACATTGCGTTTCCGATTTACGCGTTCCATAATTCCCAAATCAGTATTATAACGTATACCATCGCTTTGCGATGATTGAGGATTAACATTAATGCCTATTTGAAAGTCGTATTTATCGGTTGTGCGTTTGAAGCTTAAATGTATTTGTTGATTAGTATATTTATTTTCATAATTGTTGCTGTACAGCGAATCAAAATCTGTATAATTTCCTGTTATGGTATCTCTGTTATAGGTATATGTTTCCTGTTCTCTTTTGTTTACGCTGTATGAATATCGAAACTGTAAAAAATTGTTTTTCGATAGCGGTTCTACATAAGATGTTTGAAAACGGTAAGTTGCGCTTGTATTTTTATTGTTCGACAGCTGGTCTAATGCCGATATTGAATTTGTTTCGTAATATTTTGTTTGTGATTTTGTATTGCCTTTTGAATTACTGCCGTTATATTGCAGTTCAAATGACAAATTTCTGCCTGATGTTCCGAATTTATGACTGTAATTAAGTTCCGCTCCGTATGATGTTGTTTTGTTTTCGTTATTAACACGTCTTTCAGCTTGGTTTATGGTATCCAAATTGTTGTCTAATGTTACTGACGAACTTTCGTTATATGAATCGGAATGAGAATGACTGCCTTGCGGACGAAATATAATTGTATTGAACTCGTTGGGTTTGTAGGTAAGTCTTACGTTTGTATTGAAGTTTCTGTTGTACGAGTCTGACAATGATTCGGAATCGCCGTAATTCAAACTGTCTTGCAACGAGCTGCTCCGTAAAACTGTTTTTGTATTCGACAAACTTTCTACATTGGTATTTCGATAAGTAAAATATCCGTTTCCCTCAACAGTTAATTTGTCGGTAGCAAAGGTAGCAACGTCAATGCCGCCCATTCCTGCCGTTGTATTTCCCGAAGTTCCTCCGAAAGTATTGCGTCCGCCGCGTCCTGTGTTTGTATTGTTGAAATTACTGATTAATGTAAATCGGCTGTTTGATGTAAGTCGGTTTACGAAAGCGTTTTCGTCAAATCTTATTTTGTTGCCCGATTCATTTTTAATATCTCTGCCCAAACCGCTGGTAATATTTCCCATCCAGCCTTGTTGCTGTCCTTTTTTAATTTCGAGATTTATTACGGTTTCTTCTTCTCCATCGCTTATTCCCGTAAGTCTTTCCTGTTCTGATTTTCTGTCGAGTACCTGAACTTTTTCTACAATTTTTACAGGAACGTTTTTGGTGGCAAGCGTAGGATCATTAGCAAAAAATTCTTTGCCTCCAAGTAAAACTTTTGATACTTCTTTGCCGCCTGCCGTAATACTTCCGTCTTTATCAACCTGAACGCCGGGCAATTTTTTCAAAAGGTCTTCGACAACAGCATTATCCTGTAATTTGTAAGCATTGGGATTGTATTCGACAGTATCGCCTTTTATTGTTACGGCGGTGGCTTTGCCTGTAACGCTTGCGCCTTTAAGCATAATTCCGGCTTTCATTACAAGGTTTCCTAATTTAAATTCTTTAGTAACGCCGTCGATATATATTTTTTTACTGAAATCTTCGTATCCTATATAAGATATTTTTATCATATACGTGCCTTGAGCAACATCTTTTATTGTAAACGTTCCGTTGTCGTCGGTCGAAACGCCTTTAATATATGCAGTATCAGGCATTTTGCACAGCAAAACATCCGCCAGCGCTAAAGGTTCTTCGCCATCGGTCAGTACACCTGTAATGCTTGTTTGCGCCGATGCATAAAATCCAAACAGCAATATACCGAAAGTAAATAATATTTTTTTCATTGTTTTATTTTGTTAGTTGTGTATAAATCCAAAATGAATATCCTTTTGACATTTCGCGCATTTGGCGTTGCATTTGACCATCGCCGAAACGTTGTCCGCCGCCGAAGTTGGGCATTGACATTCCATTCAAAACTACGCCTATTGCAAAAATATTTTCACCGTTTATTTGTTCGGCTTTACAAAATGTGTTGAATGGAATTTTATATTCGGCAACAGTATTGCCGTTTTTGCCGCTGTATTCGGCTTTTATGTCAAGTTCATCTACTTTGTATGTATTGTCTTTGATATTTTCAAAACCTCGAAGATCCATAGTTTTGTATGTTCTTTCATTTTCTTGACGCTGCATTTCTTCGCGTGTTGCATTTCTGTTCATCGAGCGGAAACGTTCTTCCATTGAAAGCGGCACAGGATATTTTATTCCTGTTTTTCGCCTGTCTTTTCCATCAGCCGAAATCCATATTTCAACGCCGCCCATAACGAATTTGGTCATCGCCGATTCGACTGTCGCTTTGACAAGTATGTAAATATTTTCATCATCATTTGCAATACTGTACATAAGACCGCTGCTTTCATCAAACAAAGCGATGGCAGATTCCCAATCCGAATCGTCGCCATCGATGACAATATTTTTAATAAATTCCGCTTTCAGCGGTTCTTTTTCGGTTTGCGCCGCCGTACTAAAACCAAGTATGAAAATACTTACAGGCAACAATGCAATTTTTATTTTCCTCATCATTATTTAATATTTTTATTTGTATTTTGAATTAATTTTTATAACAAATCATAATCAAGGTTTGAAACAACTACAAGTTTGATAACAGTTTTTAAAAAAGGTTTAATTTGTCGAAAAAAAATATTTATGCGATTTTGTATTTTAATTTTATAAAGTATTAGTATTCTGTATAAAGTACAATATATGTAAAAATAATATTTTATAATTTACCGAGCATGTATCAAAATAAAAAAGCAAAAACGGATTAAGTGTTTATGCTTTCTATCAGTCATTGTATTAGTATTTTATTCTATTTTCATAATATGATAAACATTTTGAACATCATCGTCGTCTTCAAATTTATCAATTAATTTTTCAATTTCCGTTTGTTGTTCGGGTGTCAGTTCTTTAAGTTCTACGGTAGGCAAGCGGTCGAATCCTGCGCTTATCAGTTCAAAATTATTGTCTTCAATATATTTTTGTATTGCTCCGTAGGCTTCGTACGAGCCGTAAATAATAATATCGTTTTCGTCGGCAAAAATTTCTTCGCATCCAAAATCAATAAGGTTAAATTCAAGTTCTTCAATATCTATACTGTCAGTTTTTTTTATTTTGAAAATACATTTATGTTCAAACATAAATTCAACGCTGCCTGATGTTCCAAGCGAACCGCTGTGTTTGTTGAAATAACTGCGGATATTGGCAACCGTACGCGTGGGATTGTCTGTTGCCGTTTCGATTAAAAAGGCGATTCCGTAAGGTCCGTAACCTTCGTAAATCACTTCTTTATAATCACTTTGGTCTTTTTCTGTAGCGCGTTTTATTGCCCGTTCTATGTTTTCTTTGGGCATATTTTCTGATTTTGCCGTTTGTATCAAAGCGCGCAAATGAGGATTTGTATTTGGGTCTCCGCCATTTTTTGCTGCAATGCTTATTTCTTTCCCCAATTTGGTAAAAACGCGAGACATGTTTCCCCAGCGTTTCATTTTTCTTGCCTTTCTAAATTCAAATGCTCTTCCCATATTTTTACGATTTTATTGATTTTTATTGCCAAACACGCAATTTTGAAAACAAATAAAGAGCCAAAGGCTCTTTTATTTTACTTGTTTAATTTTGGTTCTTTCTATGTATTTATCAATTTCTTGCGATTCAACAGTTTTACTGTAGCGCGTTTTTATTTTTTTATACGCTTCCAGCGCTTCTGCATACTTTCCTAATTGTTCGTAAGCTAAACCTGCTTTCATAAGATAGGCTGCACTAAATTCATTTTCACGATAATTGGCGGCTTTCATAAAATAAGAGGCGGCATCGTCGTACTGTTCGAGTTCAACATAAGCATCTCCGATACCGCAATAGGCGCGCGCCTGAAGTATTTCATCTTTTTCATTGAAATTTTTCAACTGAGAAATCGCTTCTTCAAAATCTCCTAAATGAAGATTGCAAAAGCCTGCATAAAAATGAGCAAGACTTCCTGCTTTTGTTGAACCGTATTCGTCAATAATTTCGTTAAAACCTAAGTTTATACCGTCTCCGTTCAGCGCTAAATTAAACGAATCTATCTCAAAATAACGCTGGGCTGCCGATATTTGCTCCTGTGCCGCATTTGCGCGAGGCTTTTCTACAAAATGTATATAACCAAATATTACAATTATAACAACGATTACACTTGCAGTTATTCTAATAATTTTTGTTTTATTTTCGGCTAAAAATTTTTCGCCTTTGCCCAATGCTTCGCCTACAGCTTGAAGATTTTCCTTTTCTTTTTTGGTGTTTTTTGACATATTACAAAAGATTTTATTTTTGAGCCGCAAAATTAATAAAAATTTGATAATTTGATATTGATTATGAAAAAAATATCTGAAAAATTTGCAGTATTAATTGTCGGATTTCTGTAATGTGAATATCAACGATGTGAATTTCATAAAATTAAATAGCAAATAAGAGGATTGCTCATATTGTACCGTAAAGGAATGTTTTGATTTTTATTAATTTCAATGAATTTAAAACATAATATGAGAATTTATACGGTGAAAAAAACTGTTTAAAATCAATTGAGGCTGTCAATAAATAATTACAAATCAGTTTATCCTGTAAATTTTATTTCGTAAATTTGTGATTATCAACTATATAAATTACAAAACAATGAACAAAACAAATTATCCAACAAACAGTATGTAAAGTTATAGACAATATTTTAGATCTTCGAAAATGTAAAAAAACATTCAGCAATTCAAATAACGTATGATTTATATCGCCGTTATTATATTTACTTTCAACAAAATAATTTGTTAATGAAATTCAAACTGTTTTTTGATTCTTTCAAATAAAACCAATTTTAATATGGTTGTTTTTTTGTTATGTCCTTATACTTAAATTCCCAAAAATGCTTTTAAATAGTTCTCTTTTTCATTTTTATTTACCTTAAACTTCAAATAAAAAAATAAAAAGTTGCACAGATATAAAAAAAAATGTACATTTGTTATCTTATTTTGAATAACATATTGAATAATGGAGCATAATAAATATGCCAGTATTTCGCTTGCCAGCGAGTTGAAAAAATATTTTGGATTTGATTCATTCAAAGGAAATCAGGAAGAAATTATCCGCAACGTTTTGAATGGTAATGATACTTTTGTACTAATGCCTACAGGAGGAGGAAAATCTCTGTGCTATCAGCTTCCCGCCTTGATAATGGATGGCACATGCATAATTGTATCGCCGCTTATTGCGCTGATGAAAAATCAGGTTGATTCCATACGTGGATTCAGCATTGATGAAGGTATTGCTCATTTCCTTAATTCATCTCTTAATCGCGCACAAATTATAACCGTAAAACAGAATGTGATTGAAAGACGCACAAAAATGCTGTACGTTGCTCCCGAATCGCTTACAAAAGAAGAAAACATTCAGTTTCTAAAACAAATAAAAATATCGTTTTATGCAATCGACGAAGCTCATTGCATATCGGAATGGGGACATGATTTTCGGCCTGAATACAGACGAATACGTTCAATAGTAAGCGAAATAGGAAATGCGCCCATAATTACGCTTACGGCAACAGCAACGCCAAAAGTACAAAATGATATTCAAAAAAATCTTGGAATGATGAATGCCAATGTTTTCAAATCATCATTTAATCGTCCGAATTTATATTATGAAATTCGCCCCAAAATAAACGCAGTAAAAGAAATTATAAGATACATAAAAAATAATGAAGGTAAATCAGGAATAATTTATTGCCTTAGCCGAAAACGAGTTGAAGATGTTGCCGAAATATTAAAAATTAACGGAATAAAAGCATTGGCATATCATGCAGGCATGGATTCGGCAACGCGTTCCGAAAATCAGGATAAATTTTTGATGGAAGACGTTGATGTTATCGTTGCAACTATTGCTTTCGGAATGGGAATTGACAAGCCGGATGTTCGTTTTGTCATTCATTTTGATATACCCAAGAGCCTCGAAGGTTATTATCAGGAAACAGGCAGAGGCGGACGCGATATGGGCGAAGGACAATGTATCGCTTTTTACAGTTACAAAGACATTCAACGGCTCGAAAAATTCATGCAGGGCAAACCGGTAGCCGAACAGGAAATAGGAAAACAGTTATTGCTCGAAATGGTTGCTTATGCCGAATCGTCCGTATGCCGCCGAAAAACGCTTCTTAATTATTTTGGAGAAGAATACGAAGAAACTAATTGCGGAAGTTGCGACAATTGCCTGCATCCAAAAGAAAAATTTGAAGGAAAAGAAGACATGCAACTCGTGCTTGAATTAATATTAAAAGTAAAAGAAAAATTCAAAGCCGAATACATTATAAATATTATTTGCGGCGAAAGAGATTCAATGACAAAGTCGTATAAACACGAAGAACTCGAAGAGTTTGGAATAGGAAAAGACCAAAGTCCGCACTATTGGAATGCAATTATTCGGCAAGGTTTGATTCTCCATTTCATTGACAAAGAGATTGAAAATTACGGATTGCTTCGCGTTAGCGAAAAAGGGCATGAATTTTTGAAAAAACCTTACTCGCTGATGCTTATGCTCGATCATGAATATACCGAAAGCGATGATGACGATTTGTTAAGCACGAGAAACGGCAGTGGCGGCGCCGCCGACGAAGAACTGTTTGCAATGCTTAAAGATTTAAGAAAATTCATTTCTAAAAAATTAAATCTCCCGCCATTCGTTCTTTTCCACGACACATCGCTCGAAGACATGGCAACGCAATATCCTATTACCATTGACGAACTCAAAAACTGTCAGGGCGTAGGCGAAGGCAAAGCAAAAAAATACGGCGGCGAATTTATTGAACTGATAGCAAAATACGTAGAAGAAAACGAAATAGAGCGTCCTCTGGATATGGTTGTTAAATCTATGGGATATAAATCGGGCGCAAAAGTTTTTGTAATACAAAGTATAGACCATAAATTGCCGCTTGACGAAATTGCCCATGCAAAAAATATTGAAATGGACGAATTGCTTACCGAAATAGAAGCCATAGTAAATTCCGGAACAAAACTCAATATTGATTATTATATCGATTATACGATTGACGATGATAAGCGCGAGGATATTTATAATTATTTTCGCAATGAAGCCACATCCGATTCGCTCGAAGATGCAATGAATGAACTCGACGGCGATTATACCGAAGAAGAAATACGCTTGATGAGAATAAAATTCCTGTCGGAATTTAATTAAATATTGATGATATACGTACGCCCAAAAAAATCACTCGGACAACATTTTTTGCACGACAAACAAATTGCCGAACACATAGCCAAAAGTATTGACAATAATACAAAATCCTTACTTGAAATAGGTGCAGGAACAGGTATTTTAACCGAATTTTTACTCGAAAAAAATATTGATTTCAAAGCCATAGAAATAGACAAAGAGTCTGTTGCGTTTTTACGAAATACTTTTCCTGATATTAAACACAAACTTATCGAAGGCGATTTTCTGAAACTGAACGTGCATGACATATTCAACAAGCCTTTTAGCGTTATCGGGAATCTGCCATATAACATTTCATCTCAAATATTTTTTAAAATTCTCGACGAAAAAAATTACATTCCGGAAGCAGTTTGCATGATACAAAAAGAAGTAGCCGAACGCATAGCCGAAAAACCGGGTTCAAAAAAATATGGAATATTAAGCGTACTGGTTCAGGCATTTTACGATGTTGAATATCTCTTTACAGTTCACGAAAATGCATTTACGCCTCCGCCAAAAGTAAAATCGGCAGTAATTCGTCTTAACCGAAACGCTGTTCAGCATTTAAATTGCGATGAAACGCTGTTTAAAAAAACAGTAAAAGCAACATTCAATCAGCGACGCAAAACTATCAGAAATTCGCTAAAATTAATTATCGGCAACAGAACAATTCCCGAAAATCGATTTTTATCATTGCGCCCCGAAATGTTGAGCGTGTCAGATTTTGCAGAACTTACAAATTTTGTTGAAATTTTATTGAAAAAGCCCTGAAAATACGCCAATTGTAATTAGCCGCACCTTAAAAACTGTTTAAATGATTTATTAATTGCAAATTAAAGATTAAAAAACAGCTTCTTATGGACAAAATTTTTACCAATATTTTACATCTATATCGGAATGTTCTTTACTGTTTAAAAAGGCTTTAAACACTGTATAAAAGCACGACTATCAAATTTTTATCTAAAAATTTTACTTTTTAAGAACCGACTGTACAGTTATTTTTCTAATGTAAATTTTTTGTCATTATTTCATGTATCGCTTGTTTTATCTGAAATTTATCATCAATAAACTGCCTGTATTGTTAAACGAAACGCTAATTTTTTACATATTTAAATTTATGTCAATATATTTTGTATTTTTGCAGCATGTAAAAAACAACAAATAATATGAAAAATGTCATTTTATCATTATCGCTAACAGCAATATTTCTATGCGGATGCTCACAATCATCCAATACTTCAAAATCGGTCAAAAATCAAATTTCGACAGCGGCATTTGACGAATATTATCAACATATTATTGATTCCGTGCGGCAACAATTTGTTCCCGACCGCAGAGTCAATGTTTTTGACATAAAAATAAAATATGCTGACGACAAAATAACTCTGAAAGGCATAACCACGCTTGCCGAAGCAAAAGCCGAACTGTTGCGGCAACTGCAAACCGATAATAAAAATATTGCAGACAGCATAACAGTTCTTCCTGAACAAAGTTTGGGCGATGAAGTTTTTGGAATAGTAACTCTTTCGGTTGCAAGTATGCGCACTTCGGGCGATTATGCTGCTGAAATGGCAACCCAAGCTCTGCTCGGAACTCCTGTGAAAATTTTGCAAAACGGCAGTTGGCTGCGCATACAAACTCCTGATAGATACATAAGTTACACTTATGCAGGAAATATTAAACGAATGAACAGACAGCAATTTAACGAATGGATTTCGGCACCGAAAATTATCTTTACGGAAAATTACGGATTTGCATATACAGAACCAAATTCAAATGACGTGATTTCTGATTTGGTTATTGGAAACATACTTAAACTTGAAGACGAAATCGAACAATATTATAAAGTTTCATATCCCGATGGCAGAATAGCTTACGTAGATAAAAAACAGTCAAAAAAATCAGACGAATGGCTTTCATCTGTAAATCTTACAGGCGATAATATTGCAACTTACGGAAAACGATTTATGGGCGTGCCTTACCTTTGGGGAGGAACATCATCAAAAGCAATGGATTGCAGCGGTTTTGCCAAAACTGTTTATTTTATGCACGGCGTGATTCTTCAACGCGATGCCTCGCAACAATATTATACAGGTCAACCAATTGACATTGACGATGATTACAAAAAACTTAAACCGGGCGATCTGCTCTTTTTTGGCAGTAAGGCTCAAAAAGGAAAGAAAGAACGTATAGGTCATGTTGCTATTTATACCGGTAATAAGCAATTTATACACGAAGCAACACAGGTAAAAACAGGTAGCCTTGATCCATCGGCGCCGAATTACGATAAATACAATACAAACAGGCTTGTGCGTGCATCGCGTATTATCGATAATATTGATACAAAAGGAATAACAACAATAAAAAGCAACGAATTTTATCAACAGCAAAAATAAAAAACTGTTTTTTAAAATAGATTATAAATAGTCGTTTCTTACAAATAAAACAATAACAACTATAAGACATCAGAAAATTTCAGGTCAGTTATTTTTCTCTGTTAATTTGCCTTGACACAAAAAGAAGACAAAGGAAAAACATTAATATTTTGCCGAATTTTTGCCTGTATATATATAAAACACGGTATTTTTATTCGATAATTTATTTATAATAAATAAGTTCGTCTATTATTAAGGAGCGATTAATTAACAACAAATTATCTAACTTATATGATTGAAAAACAGAATAACATTACAGAAGATATTTTTTAACCTAAAGACGCCAACAGCAATTACAGAAGAGCAATTAAGTATGAAAACTTATTTTTTTTACAAAATTTTACACCTGTCTTTTTTGCTTTCAAAATGTAAGTCAATAAGATAAAAATTCGTTGTTTTTTGGAATTTATATCTTTCAATGAATTGTTTTTATGTATTTTGTGATTAATTAAAAATTTTAATGTACATTTGCAGCCTTTTTAATTATAAAACGAAAATTAATACACGATGAGTAAAGAAACAGTAAACATCAAATTTTACAGCGGAGAAGATATTCCTCTGGAATTGCACAAAGCACGCATAGTGCAAAAATTAAATTTAGTTCCCATAGAACGCCGTCTTGCAGCCTTGTACGAAGGCGGATTCAACACTTTTCGTTTGAATACTAAAGATATATTTTTGGACATGCTTACCGACAGCGGAACAAATGCTATGAGCGACATGCAACTGTCGGCAATGATGCAAGCCGACGATGCATACGCAGGCTCGCAAAGTTTTTTCCGTTTGCAAAAAGCAGTGGAAGATGTATTGAAAAAGAAATATTTTTTGCCCGTTCATCAAGGACGCGCAGCAGAAAACATTCTTGCCAATGCCTATATCCGAAAAAAAGGCGATTTGATTCCAATGAATTATCATTTTACTACGGCGCTGGCACATATTACTCAATACGGAGGTCGCATTGTTGAACTGCTTTACGACGAAGCCTATAACATATCGTCTGAACATCCTTTCAAAGGCAATATGAATATCGAAAAACTGGAAGCAGTGATTAAAGATACAGGAAAAGAAAATATTCCGTTTATACGAATGGAAGCATCTACAAATCTTATCGGCGGACAGCCTTTTTCTGTTCAAAATTTGCGCGAAGTACGCCGCATTGCCAATAAATACGGACTTCGTATTGTGCTGGATGCAAGTCTGCTTGGCGAAAATGCTTATCTTGTGATACAGCGCGAACCCGAATTTGCCGATGCTTCGATGGCTGATGTGATTTCAATTATAACGGGTTTGTGCGATATTGTTTATTTTTCGGCTCGCAAACTCAGTTCGTCGCGTGGCGGCGGTATTTGCACAGACGAA
>JAITLJ010000024.1 GCA_031277925.1 Prevotellaceae bacterium
TAGAAAAAATACGTAAAGATGTTGATGACATTAAAAAGTCATTTTACAAAATATTGAGTCAAGAACAGTATGTTTACAAGCAAGAATATCTTGCAAAAGGCAATGATATAGAAACTTACATTGCTCCAATCGACAAAGATGAAATTGAATTTAAATCATTGTTCAACTCATACAAAATCAAACGCAACATATATCTTAAAAGCCTCGAAAGCAACAAAGAAGATAATTATAAAATAAAATTGAAACTGATAGATGAGTTAAAAATACTTATTGACAAAAAAGACAATATAAACCGCACATTTCAAGAATTTAAAGAACTTCAAAGGAAATGGCACGAAACAGGTCCAATTCCGCAAGCATACATGAAAGATTTGTGGGATACATATAATCATCATGTTGAAAATTTTTATGATTATCTCAAAATAAATAAAGAATTGCGCGATATGGATTTCAAGAAAAATCTTGAAGCCAAAATACAATTGTGTGAAAAAGCCGAAGAACTTTTGCTGGAGCCGTCGGTTGTGAACGCTTTTCGCAAACTTCAGAAATATCACGAACAATGGCGCGAAATAGGACCTGTTGCAAATGAATTGAAAGAACAAATTTGGGAACGCTTCAAAGAAGCGACAGCAAAAATAAATAAAAAACATCAAGAATTTTTTGAAAATCAGAAAGAAACGCACGAGCAAAATTTTAAAGCAAAAATAGTGCTTTGCGAAAAAATAGAAGAACTGCTTGCTACCGAAATTAAAACAAATAAAGATTGGAATAAAGCGTCTAAAACATTGGTAGAAATGCAAAAGGCGTGGAAATCAATAGGTTTTGCATCGAAAAAAGATAACGGAAAAATTTATCTACGTTTCAGAAAAGCATGCGATGAGTTTTTTAACAGAAAACGTAAATTTTATGGCGAATTCAAAAAAACGATGGAAGAAAATCTGCGTTTGAAACTGAATTTATGCGAGCAGGCTGAAGAATTGTCGAAAAGCACCGACTGGAAAAAAACGACAGAACAGTTTGTAAAATTGCAAAAAGAATGGAGAGAAACAGGAATTGTTCCACGCAAAGTTTCTGCCGAAGTATGGAAACGTTTTCGAACGGCTTGCGACATTTTCTTTATCAATCGCAACAGCATACAAAAAGAACAGGATTCGCGTTACAAAGAAAATCTAAAAGCAAAAGAAACAATTATAACAGAAATCAAAGAATACACACCCAACGACAATGTTGTAAAAAATCTGGATGCAATAAAAGAATTTCAAAGGCGCTGGGCAGCCATTGGCTATGTTCCGATAAAAGATAAATCGCGCGTACAAATCGAATATCGAAACGCTCTTGATAATCTTTTCAATGTTTTGAATATAAGTGAGAAAGACAGGAAAATAGTGAAATTCAGAACACGCTTGGAAAACGTTCAACAGGCAAATAAAGGTCAAATGAAAAACTTGCGCAACGAAAGAGATAAATTACTCGGGCAAATTCGTCAAATTGAAGCAGATATTGCCCTTTGGGAAAATAATATCGGATTCTTTGCAAAATCAAAAAATGCCGATACTGTTGTATCAGAAGTAAAACGCAAAATTGAAAAAAGCAAGGAAGAAGTTATCATTCTTGAAGAAAAAATTAAACTGCTCGACCAAACAATATAAAAATTGCAGAATATCATAAAGTTTAACAACAGGTGAAGATTAATTATTTGGATGACAGCATGGAAACAAATACAAAATACATATTTATAACAGGCGGAGTTACATCATCGCTGGGTAAAGGAATTATAGCATCGTCGCTGGCAAAACTGTTGCAGGCAAGCGGCTATTCGGTTACAATACAAAAATTAGATCCATATCTGAATGTTGATCCGGGAACGCTTAATCCTTACGAACACGGCGAATGTTATGTTACAGAAGATGGAGCGGAAACCGATCTTGATTTAGGACATTACGAACGATTTTTAAACATTCATACAACACAACTTAACAACGTAACAACAGGACGAATATACCAATCGGTTATAAATAAAGAACGCCGAGGCGATTATCTTGGAAAAACCGTTCAGGTTGTTCCGCATATTACCGACGAAATAAAACGATGCATACAACTTGTAGGAACCAAACATCGTTTTGATGTTGTGATTACCGAAGTAGGAGGGACCGTAGGCGATATAGAATCATTGCCTTATATTGAAGCCATACGCCAATTACGCTATCAGTTAGGACCTACAAATTCTGTTGTAATACATCTGACGCTTGTTCCATATCTTGCAGCGGCAGGCGAGTTGAAAACAAAACCGACTCAGCATTCCGTAAAAGCATTATTGGAAAACGGAGTACAACCCGATATTCTGGTTTTACGAACCGAAAAAACGCTTAATTCGGAAATTCGCAAAAAAGTTGCTCTTTTTTGCAATGTCGATAGCGACGCTGTAATACAGTCGGTTGATGTTTCTACAATATACGATGTTCCTATAAAAATGAACGAAGAAAAATTAGACCAAATAACATTGCGAAAATTAAATCTTCCCAAAAACAAAGTAGCGGAATTATATCAGTGGAAAGAATTTTTGAATAAGGTAAAAAATCCCAAAGACGAAGTTACCATTGCGCTTGTAGGAAAATATACTCAATTGCCCGATGCATACAAATCTATATCCGAATCGTTTATACATGCAGGAGCGGCAAACGAATGTAAAGTTATCGTGAAAACAATAAACTCGGAAAAATTGAATGATGATAACATAAATCAATATCTATGTAAGGTTAATGGTATTTTGGTTGCGCCCGGATTTGGAACACGCGGTATTGATGGCAAATTCGCCGCCGTGAAATTTGCCCGCGAAAATAACATTCCCTTTTTGGGAATATGTCTCGGAATGCACTGCGCCGTTGTTGAATTTGCACGTAACGTTATAGGATATGCCGATGCAAATTCTACCGAAATGGAAACAACAACCGAACATCCCGTTATTGATATTATGGAATCGCAGAAAGGAATAATTGAAAAAGGCGGCACAATGCGGCTTGGCGCGTACACATGTAAATTGAAAAAAAATTCGCTTGTTGAAAAAGTTTACAGACAAACAACAATCTCCGAAAGGCATCGACACCGCTACGAGTTTAACAACAGTTATTTAGAACAGTTTGCCAACGCCGGAATGATAGCCACGGGAATAAACGAAATATCAGGTTTGGTCGAAATAATGGAAATATCTGAGCACCCTTGGTTTGTCGGCGTACAGTTTCATCCCGAATACAAAAGTACTGTTCTAAATCCTCATCCTCTGTTTACAGGCTTTGTAAAAGCAGCGATGGAGATGAAAAAAAACTAATCATTTTCAATCGCAAAATACATAAAATCTGATTCAATAATACAAAAAATTGATTGTTTGCTTGCCCTTATATGCTTTCTGCCAATTTTAACAAAACTTTCATTTTGTAACTGTCATAATATCTTGCCATTATAAAATATTTATAAAAAAAATACTGAATATTTATTAAAAAATAGGATTATTTTTTTTACATTTGCAAAATTAATGAAAGGTATAATATTAACACAATAAGGTGTCATTTTATAATTTAGTAAATTTGGCTCATTGAGAACATAACTTATGAAATGTTGAAATTTAAATGTTGATGAAAAACAAATCCTTATATGTTTAATTATTTCATTATTAATTAAGTAGTATATTTGATTTTTAATATATAAAATATTACGTTACAAGTTGAAAATTGCCATTTTGATTTATAAAAGTAAGAAATGCAATTTATTTTGATAAATACTTAAAACATAAATATTATGAAAAATAATAATATAATGTTAATTAAACATATTCCATATTGTTTTGCCTTACGATCAATTTTAATAATTGTATGCTGTTTAGGTTTTACAGGATTTTTGAGATCGCAAGAATTTATAATTGAACATAATCATGAAGGACTGCACATTCATGATGAACACGAAAACGAAATTCAATCCTATCCTGTTTCAGGTTTTTGTAATTATGGTAATAATGAATGTGGTCTTACTATTCACGCAAACATGTACAGAGCATTACTGTTTACAGGCTCTTCACTTTCATTTGCTACAGATGTATGTAATAACAGCGTGCATTATGACCCTGTTAACTATGGAACTGCCTGTAATGGCTATAATGATGGAAGTTGTGATCGCTGCGGAGTTGACAATCATTTTGGAGGAAACTGTCCTAATGAATTTTCCAGTTTTCAAGATGCACAAAAGGCTTTTGGCGCTTTTCCTCTTACGTATGCAATGCGTCCCCGTTTTATATATATGCAAGTTAATCAGGAAGGTAGCCTTACATTTAATTTTACATATTCCGGTGGCGGCAGTGTTTCGCATATTTTAGATGCCGACTTTGCCATGTGGGGACCTTTCAACAGTAAATACGAAGCATTTACGCCGGATATGACCAATATATCATGGTCGTCTGGTCCTTTTGCTATTGACAGAGCCACAAATGGAAGCCCGGAATCATTATCTGTAAATTTTACAGCCGCCCACGAAGGTAAATTTTTTATTATTATGATTGCTCCGCAATATTGTACAAACATGAGTTTTAATGTAAACATAACAGCATCAGGCACAGGCAGTCTCAAATCTGATGTTTGCTATATAAATGATGTTACTGTAAATCCACAATCGTGTGAACTGGACAAACACACCGTTACAGGTACGGTATCATATACAGATTCGCCTGTGGGAGGACGTTTGTGTATAACAAGCACAAATGCCGAAGATACGGTTTATTACACAACTTATGGCGCAAATTCTACTAATTATACATTAAATAATATAGAATGTATAGACGATATTAATGATATTATAGCATGGTTTGAAGATTCAACAGGCATAAATACCGGTTGTGCGCTCACCGTTTGTTATCAATCGCCTTTAAAAACCTGTCCGATAATGGAAGTAAAAGGACATAACAGCGGATATGCATATGCCTGTTCAAGTATTGGAGATATAATAACATTTACATTTAAAAATGCTTCTAATGGCAGTTTACTGGATATTGTAACTAATCCGGTAACATTTTCATACACTGTAAATGGAATATTGCAAACAGTTACTGATTATTCAGGTAATAATCCGTATAAGGTAACCGCTTATGCGCCGGCTCGATATACGGGAATTTCGGTACAGACGCCATCGTGCATAGGAACCGTATCATCTACTCTTTATAGCGATACAACAATTACTTTTGTATCTGCTCCTGAAATTACAGGACCTGTTTATGTTGCTGCTTGTGATAATATTAGCAGTAATCCTCCATTACACATAATAACGGGAGATGTAACAGTGTTTAATGTATTTTACAAAAAGCCGGATGGAACTACGGGAAATAAAGATGTTCCTGTTGCATTAGCACGTAACCTCTTGACTTCGACAAGCGACTGGAATCAGGAAGGAATTTATAAATTCGTTGCAATAATAAACTCAATAAACTGTTACAGCGATACTCTCTCTGTAAAACGAGTTTTTAATTCGTTGAAACCGGGAATTTTTGCATCCGATACCAATCTTTGCGCCGGATATGTTACATTGTCAATTCAGGCGCCATTTAGATTCAATGGAGGTTTTACTCTTGAATTATACAAAACAGGAGAATCAATCCCATTAATGTCATTTCCATCTTCGTCATTACCTTCTTCTTATTCAAGTGCATCGCCATGTCCGTTCTTGTATAATATAAATTCTCCGGGTCAATATTATGTAAAACTTCATTCATATGATGGATCTCCTTCAGTTTATAATTGTGTTGATGATTCAAAACCTCCGCAGTATAGCGATACAATAGAAATAATAGCTTGTCAATTATCAGGAGCAACCGTTTCGCCTTCGGATACAGTAATATGTATCGGCAATTCGGTTACCTTAAAAGCAATCGGCGATTCGGGCGCAATTTTCAACTGGTATGACAGCCAGACAGAAGGAATATTACTTTATACAGGAAATAATTATACGGTATCTCCTGCAAATACGACTTATTATTACGTTTCACAAACAGTTTTTGGAATAGAAAGTGAACGTGTAACAGCGCTTGTAACAGTAAATTCTTTACCAAATGCTCCGACAGCCAACGATGTAACTGTATGTTATGACGGAAGTTCGCATATAGCAAGCGCAAATGTCGGACAGAACGAATCTGTTGTTTGGTATACAGAATCAACAGGCGGAAATGTAACCACAGCGCCAAGCCGAATCGA
>JAITLJ010000035.1 GCA_031277925.1 Prevotellaceae bacterium
CATTCCCTGAGTCAATCCCAATACTATCATCACAAAAAACATTACAACGCTGTTAGTTATTCCGAAAGCGCCTATTGCCAGGTCGCCGCCGTAAGTAAGCAAGGCTGTGTTAAAAAGTATCACAACCAGACACGAGCAAATGTTAAGAATAAACGGCGACATTCCAATCGAAAATATTCCTGCAACAATACGTTTTTTTAATGTATATATTCCTTTCTGAAAACGTATGAAACTGTTTTTATTCGTAAAATGTGCGCTAACCCATATCAAGGCAACTGTTTGCGCAATAATTGTTGCAATAGCGGCGCCGCGTATTCCCCATCCGAATTTAAAAATAAATATCATATCCAAAACAGCATTCAGAATCACAGCAATAAAGGTTGTGTACATTGCTTTTCGCGGATAACCCGACGAACGCATTATGTTGTTCATTCCCAAATAAACGTGCGTAATAATATTTCCGCCAAGAATTATTTGCATGTAATCGCGTGCGAATTTTATGGTATTTTCGGTTGCGCCAAAACAATACAGTATAGGATCTAAAAACAAAAGCCCCGAAATCATTATTATAGCGCCAAGAATAAGGTTGAGCATTATTGCGTTTCCCAGAATCTGGTTTGCGCCCCAATTATCCTTTTGTCCCATTTTTATAGCAACAAGAGTAGAACCGCCGGCGCCAACAAGCGAACCGAAAGCCGCCGAAATATTCATAAGCGGAAAGGTGATTGCCAAGCCCGAAATTGCTAAAGGGCCAACGGCATTTCCAATAAATATTCTATCTACAATATTATAAAGCGAAGCTGCAACCATTGCCATTATTGCCGGAACTGAATACTGTATCAATAATTTTCCGACATTTTCCGTGCCTAAAATTGCAGGATTATTTTTATCAGTCATAAATTCATTATTCATTTAACATCGCTACAAATGTAATAAAATTTGAAAAAACAAATCAGTTAAATTCCTATTTACATAAAAATCACTGTTACCGTTCTAAATCGAGAATACCTGATTATCGCCTCGATATTAAACAGTTGCTAATAATACCAAAACGCTATCATGTCGCCTTAATTAGTCGCTCCTTAAAAAGGGTCGAAACGGTTAATAATTAATAAATTATAGGCATAAATTATCGAATAAAAATACCGAGTTTTATACAGATACAGGCAAAAATTCGGCAAAATATGAACTTTTTTCTTTATCTTCTTTTGTATCAAGACAAATTAACAGAAAGAAATAATTGTCCGAATTTTTTAATGTTTTAGATTAGTCCTTTTTTTATTCGTAAGGAGCAACTATTTCACAGTTTATAAGGAGCGACTAATTAGTCGTTCATAATCCATTTAAATCCGATAATTGATTGTACTGTTTTTTTATCTGATAATAATACTCAAACGACATCAAAACAGGCTAAAATATAATGGTATTTTGCTGATATTCAATTTATATAAATTACAGTTTGATGGAGTTTTATTTTCACCATGTTGTTTTACGCATATCGCCCGAACCAATAAATTCCTGGTGCATTTTGAAACAGGCGCTTAAAGTGTGTGGAGTATGATTAGTTCCGCCAAGTTTTAAATAATCCCATAATAACTGTTTGTAATCGGGATGCACACAATTTTCTATAATTGTTTTTGCGCGCTGTATCGGACTTTTTCCGCGAAGGTCGGCAACACCCTGCTCTGTAATGATAACTTTTACAGAATGTTCGTTGTGATCCAAATGCGAAACCATAGGAACTATTGCGCTTATTTTTCCGCCTTTTGCAACCGAAGGACAGGTAAATATTGAAATATAAGCATTTCGTGCAAAATCACCTGAACCGCCTATTCCGTTCATCATCTTTGTTCCGAGTACATGTGTGCTGTTTATGTTTCCGAAAATATCGGCTTCGAGCGCTGTGTTTATTGTTATCAAACCTAAACGACGAGCTATTTCTGGATTATTGGATATTTCCTGAGGGCGTAATACGAATTTATCTCTGAACGAATTAAAATCGCCATAAACATCTCTCATCATGTCGTCGCTGAGCGAAAGTGAACAGCCGCTTGCAAATTTAATATTTCCTGTTCGCATCAAATCTATAACCGAATCCTGTATAACTTCGGTGTACATTTCAAAAGGCGGAATGTATCTGTTTGCGCCAAGCGAACCGAGTACGGCATTTGCGATATTTCCTACGCCAGACTGAACAGGCAAAAACGACGATGGAATTTTGTTTTCGTGCAACTGCGATGCCAGAAAATCTGCAACATTTGCGCCTATTGTTTCTGTAACCGCATCGGAAGGCGTAAAAGGACTGACGCCATCGGAAATATCGGTTTCAACAATGCCGATAATCTTATTCGGATCTACTTTCAATATTGCATCTCCGCATCTGTCGCTTGGTTTGTAAACAGGAATTTCTCTGCGGTCAGGCGGATCTAAAGGAATATAAATATCATGCAATCCTTTGACGCTTTTTGGCGTAAATTTATTCAATTCAATAATTATTTTTTCGGCAAGTCCGGCAGCAGTAGGAATAATTCCAACTCCGGCTGTAAGAACGATTTCTCCGTTTTCTGAAACATCTGCGGCTTCAATAACGGCTACATTTATTTTTTTATAAAATCCGTAACGCAATTCCTGTGCAAGATGCGACAAATGCATGTCGAAATAGTGAATTTGCTGATTATTGATACAATTGCGCATATTGACGTTAGACTGATACGGAGTGCGAAAATCTATTGCATCGGCAAGGGCAAGAACGCCATCTAAGTGTTCGCTTGTAGATGCGCCTGTAAAAATTCCTATCTTAAATGGTTTGCCTGCTTCATGTTCTGCTTTTGCGCGCTCGGCAATAGCTTCGGATACAATTTTTGGAGCGCCGGATGCAGTGAATCCACTGAACGCTAAAACATCGCCATCATTAATATATGATGCTGCTTCTTGAGCTGATATTATTTTTAACATAATTGGTTTAATATTAGTTATTTATATTTATATAAAATTTTATTGTGCCGCAAAGATACAAAAATATATTAATTACTTGCTTCTTATTGTATAAAATAACAGGCGTGCAGCAGACTGCGTTTAATAATACCAAAACGGCATCAAAATACCCTGAACTGTAAAGATATTTTATTGACATTCAATTTATATAGTCGCTCCTTACAAAAAAAAGACAATACTAATACATTAAAAATTTCGGATAATTAGTCGCTCCTTATAAACTGTGAAATAGTTGCTCCTTACGAATAAAAAAATGACAAAGATAAAACATTAAAAAATTCGGACAATTATTTCTTTATCTTCTTTTGCCTTGATACAAAAGAAGATAAAGAAATAAGTTCATATTTTGCCGAATTTTTGCCTGTATCTATATAAAACTCGGTATTTTGATTCGATAATTTATGTCTATAATTTATTAATAATTAACAGTTTCGACCCTTTTTAAGGAGCAACTAATTATTTTTTCTGTTAATTTGTCTTGACACAAAAAGAAGACAAAGAAAAAAGTTCGTATTTTACCGAATGTTTGCCTGTGTTTATATAAAACTCGGTATTTTTATTCGACAATTTATGTGTGTAATTCATTAATAATAAGTAGTTTCGACCCTTTTTAAGGAGCGACTGACTAAACTAAACAGCCAAGGCGGAGTTCATCTATTTTATTCAAAAGCAGTTTTTATCGGTTTGCGTGTTATCTGTAAATTTCAACGCTGTATTTGTCAATGGTTTTCTTTGTCGTTTTGCAATTACAAAGATTACCAGCATACGGAGAAATTCAAAGCAGCGTTCTTTATTATTTTTTGGCGGACAGTAATGATTAGTGATTCAAATTATTTTTCATACAAAAATCTTTTTATGCTTTTCTTTGGCGTTTTTTCAAATTCTTCAGGGTAAAGTTTTATTCGTGTTATTTGGCTGTAATTCGGAAGTTTTTTATTTAATTCATTTTTTTCGTCTTCCAAAATTTTTTCCAAATCGCTGTCGGTTAAATTTTCTGCGTAAGCAAGTTCGTAATCGGGATAGATAAGTGCTGTCAGTTTGCCATCACTGTCAATTACAATCGACTCGTTTATATACGGCAAATTGTTAAGGCGGTCTTCTATTTCTTCGGGATAAATATTTTGTCCTGAAGGTCCGAGTATCATATTTTTGCTACGTCCTTTTATATAAAGGTATCCATCTTTGTCGATAACGCCCAAATCGCCTGTATGAAACCATCCATCAGCGTCGAACGCTTTTTCTGTTGCTTCGGGATTTTTATAATATCCTAAAAACACGTTTTCGCCTTTCACTATTATTTCGCCTATTCCTGTTTCGGGATTAGGACTGTCTATTTCAACTTGAAGACAGAATATAGGTTTTCCGCACGAATAAATACGATGTGTTGTCCAGTCGTCGTATGAGATAAGCGGTCCACATTCGGTCATACCGTAGCCTACGGTATATTGAAATCCTGTTTCTTTAAAAAACGCTTCGGCTTCGCTGTTGAATGCAGCGCCGCCAATGGCGACTACCAGCACGTTATTGCCAAACGAATGGTTTAATAATTTCAGTATCTTCTTTTTTATGCTTTGTTTTATTATTGGAAGTTTCATTAAGAAACGCAAAGTTGGTTTTTCGAGTATGGGTTTTATTTTTCGTTTAAATATTTTTTCTACTATAAGAGGTACTGATATTACAAGGCGCGGTTTTACCGAAGAATATGCTTCGAGAATTATTTTCGGCGTAGGCATTCGTGTAAGAAATTGTATATGACAGCCCGAAACAAGTGTGAATACTATTTCAAATATCAATCCGTACATGTGAGCCATTGGCAGCATTGCAACTACTCCGCCGCCCTGCAACTGTGGTAAAACTTTACAGGCAAATTCGAGGTTTGCTTTAAGCGATCTGTATGGAAGCATTACGCCTTTCGAAAATCCTGTCGTTCCTGATGTGTAGTTTATCATTGCAAGTTCTTCACTGCTGTCCTGATAATATTTTACATCTTCGGGGTTTACTCCGTTTTTGTATTTTTCGGCGAAGATATTATCAATAATGCTGTTTAATTCGTTTACCTGCATTTTTTTTACATGTAAAAATTTAAAATCATTTATTTGAATTATTGCGTCTATATTTTGCAATTCGTCTGCGCTTAATCCTTCCCATACAACGTCGCCTACAAACAGGATTTTGGATTCGGAATGGTTTATGATATTGTGTACGTTATCCTGTTTGAATTCATGAAGAATGGGAACGGCAACTGCTCCGTATGTAATTGTTGCAAGAAACGATATTGCCCAGTTCGACGAATTTCGTCCTGCTATAGATATTTTATCTCCTTTTTTTATTCCGCACTGTTCAAAAATTATATGCAATTTTGCTATATGTTCGGCAATATCTTTATAATTAGTTGCTTTGCTGCGATAGTCGGATAATGCCGGCGATTCCCAATTCTTTTTTATACAATCTTCAATATATGAATTAAAATTTTTATACATAATTCTATTTGTTAGCGGTTTATTTATAAATAAAATTTCCTTTTTCGGTAATGATTGTCAATTTTCTTTCTGCTGATTTCATTACTTTGCCTATAATTTGTGCATCTATGTTGAATTTTTCAGATGTTTTTATTATCGCTTCGGCTTTTTGTCGTTTCACATAAATTTCAAGGCGATGTCCCATATTATAAACCTTGTACATTTCTTTCCATTCGCTTTGTGATTCGTTTTGTATAATTTCAAAAAGCGGCGGTACGGGAAACATATTGTCTTTTATAATATGATAGTTTTCGATAAAATTCATAATTTTTGTCTGTCCTCCTCCCGAGCAGTGAATTATTCCGTGAATATCGGCGCGCATCGTTTTCAGAATTTCGGCAACAACAGGCGCATAGGTTCTGGTTGGCGACAAAATAAGTTTTCCGACTGTCATGCCTGTATCTGGTTCCAAATCGGTTAATTTGTATTTGCCCGAATATACAAGATTTTCGGATATTGCCTTGTCATAAGTTTCGGGGTATTTTTCGGCAAGCGTTTTGCAAAAAATATCGTGCCGCGCCGATGTAAGTCCGTTACTTCCCATTCCTCCGTTATATTCGTCTTCGTAAATTGCTTTACCATAAGACGATAATCCGACAATAACATCTCCATCGCTAATATTTGCGGTGTCAATTATTTTATTTTTTTCGATACGAGCAGTTACAGTGCTGTCAACAATCAATGTACGAACAATATCGCCCACGTCTGCCGTTTCGCCGCCTGTGAGCGTAATATTTACGCCAAAATCTTTCATTCGACTTATAAATTCGGAAGTTCCGTTTATTATTTCGGCGATAATTTCTCCGGGTATAAGTTTTTTATTTCGTCCTATTGTTGATGATAAAAGAATATTGTCGGTAATTCCCACGCAAAGCAAATCGTCAATATTCATCACAATTGCATCCTGCGCTATTCCTTTCCACACGCTCATGTCGCCTGTTTCTTTCCAGTAAGCATATGCCAGCGATGATTTTGTTCCTGCTCCGTCAGCATGCATTGCAATGCAATAATTATTATTGCTGCAAAGTATATCGGGAACAATTTTGCAAAATGTTTTTTTGAAAAGACCCTTATCCTGATTTTTTATGGCATTGTGAACATCTTCTTTTGATGACGATACTCCTCTCTTTTCGTACAGCGAATCAGCGCCGTTAATATTTTGATTTTCTTTATTCATCTATGTCATGAATGATTTGAATTCTGCCCGATTATTTCTGTTTTACCGATGATATTTCAGACAAAATTAATTATTTTTTTATTAATTCCAATTTTGTCAAAATTTCTTCTGATAAAAAAAAGGAATTGTTAATAAAGCAAAGAGATTTTATTTATAATTGTGAACATTACCAAAAATTACCAATATTTTGTCCGCTCAGGTAGCGCTATGATTTATTTTGCCGCTATTATACTGATATTAAATAAAATAAATTTTGAATAAAATTTAAACAGTTCTTTAATTCCGGTACAATGTGTATAATTGAAAAATTTAGTGTTACCTTTGCGCTTAACCTTGAGATTTTCAGTTTCTGTTATAACTGTTTGTAAATTATCTGTAAAGTTACAGAATCTTGAGGTTTTTTTCAATAAATTACATTTATAATATATTAATAATGAAATAATTACACAGGCAGAATGATTTTTTTGTCGTGTAACAAATTGTAACAAATAAAAAATAATGAACGATGAAACTGAAAATTTGTTTTTCGACCTGTCCTAACGACACCTTTATTTTTGATGCTCTTGTACACCGAAAAATTGATAGCGAAGGCTTTGATTTTGACATTTATATGGCAGATGTTGAAGAATTGAACAAACATGCAGTTTCGGCTGATGCCGATGTTACAAAACTCAGTTTTAATGCATATTCGCAAGTTTCGGATAGATATATGATATTAAATTCGGGAAGCGCTTTGGGGCGAAAAAACGGTCCCTTGCTTGTGAGCAAGACAAAAATATATTGCGACGAAATTGCTGATTTGAACATTGCCGTTCCGGGAAAAAACACAACGGCAGCGGCTTTGCTGCAAATTCTTTTTCCACAAGCAAAAAAAATCAGCGAATATATTTTTTCAGATATAGAATCTGCCGTTTTAGATGGCGAAGTTGATGCCGGTGTTCTTATTCACGAAGGAAGATTTACCTACAAAAACAAAGGATTGAAACTTGTTGCCGACCTCGGCGAACTTTGGGAAACCAGTACGCAGCAACCTGTTCCGCTTGGCTGTATCGCCATAAAAAGAAATCTGTCTGCCGAAATTCAACAAAAATTTGATTCGCTTTTACAAAAAAGCGTTGAATTTGCAATGAAAAATCCGCATGAAAGTTTGCCTTTTGTTCGTAAACATGCAAAAGAAATGGACGACGAAACAATGCAAAAGCATATAAAATTGTTTGTCAATGACTTTACCATAAATCTTGGCGTAAAAGGCAGAGAAGCAGTAGAATTTTTTATCGAAAAACTGAAAAAAATAAACTCATCAGGCGAAATTTGCAAGCCTGTATTTGTGTGAAAATCAAAAAAATATTACTCTAATGATTATATAGAAATGAACGAATTTCATCCATCAAAAGTATTCAAATTTTGTCCATATTGCGGAAATATCAATTTTCTGTGGAACAATATAAATGCCTTTTTTTGCAAAAAATGTAAACAGAGATTTTATATAAATATGGCTGCCGCCGTGGTTGCCGTTATTTACAACGATAAAAACGAACTTCTTCTTACCCGGCGCAAACATAATCCTTTTGCAGGCTTGCTCGACCTGCCGGGAGGATTTGTGAATTTGCACGAAACAGCCGAAAATGCTGTAATACGCGAAATAAAAGAAGAATTAAACATAGATGTTGCTGATTATAAATTTATTGCAACATTTCCTAATGAATATATTTTTGGCGGAATACAGTATTTCACCGAAGATATTGTGTTTTTGTGCCAAATTGTCAATTTTTCGAATATCTCGGCAAATGACGACATCAGCAGTTACGAATTTAGAGCGATTGACAAAATAAATATTGACGAAATAGGCTTAAATTCAATAAAAAATGTAATAAAACACTTAAAAAAACATGGCAAATGAATGTAAGCGACATTTTTTCACACGATTACTTTATGCGTCAGGCAATCAACGAAGCGCAAACGGCGTTCGCCAAGGATGAAGTTCCGATTGGAGCGGTAATTGTATTCAACAATAAAATTATTGCGCGCGCTCACAATCTTGTTGAAACATTGAACGATCCGACCGCTCATGCCGAAATGCAGGCAATAACTTCGGCTACAAATGCCATTGGCGGTAAATATTTAGACAACTGTATTTTGTATGTTACTGTTGAGCCGTGTCCAATGTGCGCTGCCGCCTGTTTTTGGGCGCAAACAGGAACTTTGGTTTACGGCGCAAGCGACGAAAAACGCGGATTCACTGTAATTTCCGAAAAATTACTGCATCCCAAAACTTTGATTATAAAAGATGTTTTGAAAGATGAAGCTGCCGAATTGATGATAGAATTTTTCAAGCAAAAAAGAAAATAAATGCTTTTATTTGAAACAATTTTATCGGTTCTATTTTTGTTTTATATAATTTTAATTTTCAATAAATTAATTTATTCCTGCGTTATTTTATAAAATGATGAAACTTTTTCAAATCAAAAAACAAAGATAATGTATCCAATTTCCAAAATTCTGATTAATTTTACAGTTTATAACATTAAATCATAAATCATAAAGATGTACAGAACACATACTTGCGGTGAACTTCGCATAGAAAACAAATCAAATAAAGTAGTACTTGCAGGCTGGGTACAGCGCATACGCGAATTTGGAGCCATGACTTTTATCGACCTGCGCGACCGTTACGGAATCACGCAGTTGGTTGTTGACGATAAATCAACCGCCGAAATAAAAAAAGCAACTGCCGAACTTGGACGTGAATTTGTAATTCAGGTTGAAGGCGAAGTGAAAGAACGTTCTTCAAAAAATTCAAAAATAAATACAGGCGATATTGAAATTGCAGTTGAAAAACTTACTGTTTTGAATAAGTCGGAAATACCTCCGTTTACAATTGAAGATAATTCGGATGGCGGCGATGATTTGCGAATGAAATACAGGTATTTGGATTTGAGACGCAATCCGTTGAAACAGGCATTGACATTACGTCATAAAATGGCGCAGGAAGTGCGCAGATATCTGGATTCGCAAAATTTTCTTGAAATAGAAACGCCTTATCTTATAAAATCAACGCCCGAAGGCGCTCGCGATTTTGTAGTTCCTTCGCGCGTGAATGCAGGCGAATTTTATGCTCTTCCGCAATCGCCTCAAACATTTAAACAAATACTTATGGTTGCCGGATATGACCGTTATTTTCAAATTGTTCGCTGTTTTCGAGACGAAGATTTGCGCGCCGACCGCCAGCCGGAATTTACACAAATTGATTGCGAAATGTCGTTTGTCGAACAAAAAGATGTTTTATCGATGTTTGAAGGTCTGGCAAAACATCTTTTCAAAAAAGTATTGAATGTTGAACTCGACGAAGTTTCCCAAATGTCGTATGACGATGCCATGAAATATTACGGCAGCGATAAACCCGACATTAGATTTGATATGAAAATAAACGAAATTACCGAACTCGTTAAAAACAGCGGATTTTCGATATTTGATAATGCAGAATACACAGGAGCAATTTGTGCAAAAGGTTGCAGCGCATATACACGCAAGCAAATTGATGAAATTACCGAATGGGTAAAACGTCCTCAAATCGGAGCAACCGGATTAATTTATGTTAAACTTGGCGAAGACGGAATAAAATCAAGCATCGACAAATTTTTTACAACAGAACATTTACAAAAAATTGCCGACAGAACAGAAGCGCAGCAAGGCGACTTGATTTTAATACTTTGCGGAACAAAGAAAAAAACACAAGGTCAGTTAGGATCTTTACGGTTGGAAATGGGAAACAGATTAGAATTGCGCGATGTAAACAAATTTGCTCCGCTATGGGTTGTTGATTTTCCTTTGTTTGAATGGGATGACGAAACGCAGAGATTTTACGCAATGCATCATCCGTTCACATCTCCGAAGCCTGAAGATATTGACAAATTTTACAGCAATAAAAATGAACATATCGGCAGCGTCAATGCAAATGCTTACGACTTTGTTGTAAATGGCGTTGAACTTGGCGGCGGTTCAATTCGTATTTTCGACAGAAAATTGCAGCAGCGAATGTTTGAAATACTTGGATTTACGCCCGAAGCCGCCGAATCGCAATTCGGATTTTTGCTGAATGCTTTCAAATATGGAGCGCCTCCTCATGGCGGCATCGCTTTCGGTTTCGACCGTTTTTGCGCAATGTTCGGCGGAAGCGACTCAATACGTGATTATATTGCTTTCCCAAAAAACAACAGCGGCAGAGATGTTATGATTGATTCGCCATCGCCAATTGACGATTTACAGCTGGAAGAATTATCGCTAAAAGTTGATATTAAGAAAAAATAAAAAATTGCCGAAAAATCAGCCTGATAATTTCAATTCAATATCCTGACCAGAATGCTCGCCGATGATGCTTCGATGCGCAATATGCCTTGTGCGTTTGCTATTCCCTGCATGTTGATTTTTCCATCGTGGCAAAGCACTTTCCAGCGTCCTTCGAGCAGTTTGAAATCAACAGCATTGCGATTTCCGTTTAATATCACGATAATATCTTCCCATACATTACTGTTCGAGCGTCCGTCAATCAGACAAGCAATAAAATTACTTTCGGTTTTTATGAATTTAAGATTTTTTCTAACATCGCTTGCCGAATTCATTCTAAATGCAGAATACGATTTTCGTAATTCAATCAGTCCTTTATAATAATTAAAAACATCTTTATATTTTGCTTTGTTCGACCAATTTATTTGATTGATTTCGTCGGGCGATTTAAATGTATTGTTAATGCCTTTTTTATCTCTGCAAATTTCTTCGCCTGCATAAATAAAAGGTATTCCCTGCGAAGTAAACACAACGGTTTGCGCAAGTTTGTTAAACCGCAGAATATCATAATCGCTTACATTCGGAGCTGTTTCTTTCAGTTTGTCCATAAGGCACAAATCGTCATGGCACGAAACGTAATTGATTAATTGCGTTGGCGAGTTGGTATAAGCCTGATTTATATATTCAACTTTTGAATAATCAACCTGCGGATGCTTTATTGCGCCTGTAATTCCAACTTTTACGCTTTCTTCGTGTCCTGCAACTCCAGAAACAAATCCGCCAATTTTCGGATTATGCCAGTTTCCACGCAAGGCATCGCGAATATCATCGCAAAAAACGGCTATATTGTTCAATTGCTTTGCATTACGTTTTACGGCGCGTAAATCTTCAGACAAAGGCGATGCGTTTGCCGTCCAGCCTTCTCCGTAAATAAAAATCGAAGAGTCTGTTTCGTCAAGAGCAGCGCGTACTTCATTCATGGTTTCGATATCGTGAATTCCCATTAAATCGAAACGAAATCCGTCAATGTGATATTCTGTAGCCCAGTATTTTACAGAATCAACAATATATTTGCGCATCATTTTGCGTTCGCTTGCCGTTTCGTTAAAGCATCCCGAAGCATTGCTCCACGAACCGTCGGCATTGTATCTGTAAAAATATTTTTGAGCAGTAAGATATAAATTAGAACTTTCGTTGAAAAAAGTATGATTGAAAACAACATCCATTACAACGCGAAATCCGTTACTGTGCAAGGCTTTTACCATTTCTTTAAACTCGCGTATCCGTGTTTTGGGTTCGTATGGATTTGTAGCATATCCGCCTTCGGGCAAATTGTAATTTTGCGGATCGTAGCCCCAATTGTATTTATTTTCAGTAAGTTTTGTTTCATCAATTGATGCAAAATCGAATACAGGCAACAAATGTACATGAGTGATACCAAGTTCTTTCAAATGGTCTATTCCTGTTTTTTCACCTTCGGGCGAAATTGTTGCATTTTCGGTGAACGACAAAAATTTTCCTTTATTGCTTATTCCTGATGTCGGCGAAATCGAAAAATCGCGTATATGAACTTCATAAATAATGATGTCGGCAAAACTTTTAAGTTCAGGCTTTTTATCATTTTCCCAATCGTCAGGATTTGTTTCCGAAAAATCAATTATTGCGGCTCTGTTTCCGTTTATGCCTGCGGCTTTTGCCCATATTCCGGGAGTTTCTGCAAGCCATTTGTCGTTTATTTTTACTTGAAATGTATAAAATTTACCTTTCAAATCATCATTTATTTTATAAGTCCACGTTCCGTTTTTATCGGGTTGCATTATATAAGTTTCTAAGGGTTTGCCGTTTACGCCTTCGTTGTAAATATTAAGCTTTACGCTGTCGGCAGCAGGCGACCAGAATCTGAATTTCGAGCATTTTGCTGAATACGTCAATTCCAAATCATCGCCGCTGTATGCAGGATAATCGTCTAACGAGTTATATACGGACTTTTTGCCAGTCATTATTTGTATAAATTTAATAAATGAAGAAAATTAAACTGCAAAAATAGTTATCTTTGTCGAAATATAAAGAATATGAAAAAACTTGTTTTTGCAACAAATAATCAACACAAGGTTGATGAAATTCGTCACTTGCTTGGTTCTGTATGCGATGTATGCAGTCTTGACGAATTGAATTTTACCGGAGAAATTCCCGAAAATCAAACTGCACTAGAAGGAAATGCACTTGAAAAAGCCCGGTTGGTTTACAAAAAATTCGGATTGCCCTGCTTTGCCGACGATACGGGTTTGGAAATCACAGCGCTTAACGGCGAACCCGGCGTGTTTTCGGCACGATATGCAGGCGAAGAAAAAAATTCATTGAAAAACATTGAAAAAGTACTTTCAAAAATGCATGATATTGACAATCGCAGAGCGCGTTTTCGTTGTGTTATTGCGTTGATTGTCAATAATAATGAATATATTTTTGAAGGAACAGTAAATGGCGAAATTCTTCGTTCGCCCGTTGGTGATTTCGGTTTCGGTTATGATTCTGTTTTCAAAGCGGATGGATATGATGTTTCGTTTGCACAAATGACGCTCGACGAAAAGTCAAAAATTTCGCATCGCGGCAAGGCAATAGAAAAACTGGCTGAATTTTTGAAAACGCTTTCGGTTTTTGAAAAAATGTAATATTTTAGCAGGAATTTCTAATAAAAATTACTTCAGTCCTTTTTTGCCGTATTTTGTAAAAAAAAAACCTTAATTTTTTGTTACAGTATATCACATTGCCAAGCAAATCACAAGCAGTAACTGCACTATTTTTATACTTACTTGCATACAATATAAACTAAATTTTGAAGAAATGAACAGTAAATAATATTTAAATCATAAAAAAATATTATATTTGTGAAAAATAAATTAAAAATAAACAACAAATCGTTAATAAAACCGCACAATGAAAAAAGTTTATTATATAGGAGATAAAAGACTTACATTTGAGATACTCGAAAAAATATCAAATGGCGAGTGTACTTTGAAATTATCTGATAAAGTTAAAAAACGTACAGTTAACTGCCGTAAATATCTTGATGAAAAAATTAAAAATACCGAAGTTCCCGTTTATGGCATTACAACAGGATTCGGCTCGTTGTGCAACAAAAATATTTCGCATCACCAGCTTGAACAGTTGCAAAAAAACTTAATCATGTCGCATGCTTGCAGTACAGGCGACGAAATTGCTCCCGAAATCGTACGGCTAATGCTTGCGCTTAAAGCTTATGCTTTGTCGTTAGGTTACAGCGGCGCTCAAATTGATACAGTACAACGTATTTTGGATTTTTACAACAACGATATTTTACCTGTTGTGTACGACCGCGGTTCGCTTGGCGCATCTGGCGATTTGGCGCCGCTGTCAAACCTGTTTCTGCCCTTGATTGGCGAAGGCGAAGTGAATTTTAAAGCCAAAAGACAGAAATCATCAACCGTTTTGAAAAACTTGGGATGGAAACCGATAAAATTGCAGTCGAAAGAAGGATTGGCCTTGCTTAATGGAACACAATTTATGAGCGCTCACGGAGTTTTGGCTCTGTTGAAATCTTTCAAATTATCCAATCTTGCCGATTTAATTGGCGCAATATCACTTGATGCCTTCGACGGACGCATTGAACCTTTCGACGAAAAATTACACGAAATACGTCCTCATCCGGGACAAATACAAACTGCTGCCAACATTCGTACAATTCTTGACGGAAGCGAACTCATTTCGCGAAACAAAAACCATGTGCAGGATCCGTATTCGTTTCGCTGTATTCCGCAGGTACACGGCGCAACAAAAGATGCTATAAACTACGTTGCAGACGTTGTTATTACCGAAATAAATTCGGTTACCGACAATCCAACTGTTTTTGCCGAAACCGACCAAATTATTTCGGGTGGCAATTTTCACGGACAGCCATTAGCGTTGGCTTTCGATTTTCTTGCAATAGCGCTTGCCGAACTTGGAAATATATCGGAACGGCGTACGGCGCAATTGATTTTAGGAACACGAAGTTTGCCCGAATTTCTGGTCGCAAAACCCGGTTTAAATTCAGGATTAATGATTCCGCAATATGCCGCCGCCGCTATGGTAAGTCAAAATAAAATTTATGCGCATCCAGCATCCGTTGATTCTATTGTTTCATCGAATGGACAGGAAGATCATGTAAGCATGGGAGCAAATGCAGCAACAAAACTGCTGAAAATTATTGACAATATAGAAAGAATTTTTGCGATAGAACTTATAAATGCAGTGCAGGCATTGGATTTCAGGCGACCTGCAAAATCATCTCCATATATCGAAGAATTTGTTGCGCAATATCGTAATGAAGTGAAATTTATCAACAAAGACAAAGTGATGTACAAAGAAATTGAAACTACGCTTGAATTTTTACGAAACGGCAGCTTTGAGTAAAGTAAATGTAAAAATTATCTATTGTGCATTTGTGCAAATTGTATTTCATATGGTTATGAGATAGGTTAATGACAAATAAGTTCAGGTTTGAATAATTGTCAAAACCGTAATTTTCAATATATTTCTCGTTATCAAACCGTCAAAAGTTGCAGCAAAATTAGCATTTATTGAAAATTGCCCTTATAGTTGCAAAAAAAGAGTTTCAATTCGTTTACTTTTCCAGCGTTTCTGTTGCAAAAATTCAGTTGGGATGGGTTGATTTCAGTGTAAAGCAACTGTTAAAATTATTTTTTGAATTTATACCAAACTGTTATCAAAATGCAATTTGTATAAATTGATTATCAGTAAAATATCTTTACAGTTCAGGGTATTTTGATACCGTTTTGGTATTATTTATAAAAACGAAAATGTATTATGATATACAAACTTATTATACAGCAAATTATGGCATTATTTTTAATTGCCGCTGTGATATTTTACAAATATGCATATAAAATATATCAAATCGAATTGAAAAAGTAAAATCACAAATTTGCAGGCTGTTATAATGGCAACTGTCAATAAATTACATTAAGTTTCAATCTGTAACTAAATGTTAAGCAAACTATAATTTTTAAAATTTTATTTAAAAATATTTGTTTATATGAAAAATTATTTTATTAAATTTGCAGCAGCAAAAAAAAGTAAAACAATGGAAATTATAAATAAAATACAGACAGATTCATACAGCAAAGCAATTTTTGCTCTGTTTTATGTTGTATTTTTCAATTTTCCTCAACATATAAGCGGATTTTTTAGCCTTGCAAGCATAAAAAAGCCGTCCATGATACTAATTAACAAAACCTTTCAGCGGGTTGCATTATTAACTAAAACACAAAACGGCATGCAAAGGTAGTAAAAAAACTGAACGGACAGATGTTTGCTTGGTTTCGGCGAATTTAAATTATAAAGAATAGTCGATGCAGTTTCAGAAATTCTGTATAAATCAATTTCGGACAGATACCAAAAACTGTATAAACATTTTGAGGCGAAAACCGAAAAGCCTTATAGAGTAGGGAAAATTAAATATAAAATTTACAGATATGAAATATAAATTTGTAGAAAATCCGAAAACATCTTTACCAATGGCAGAAATAGTTACAAATAATATTCTATCACCAGAAGAAATGACCGTTCTTGAAGGCGGAAGAGATACATGTGTTGTGTTAACCTTATGCGAGGGATGTCCAAGTTTGGAAGGTAAACGTCATTGTACAGGCTATAAAACAGATGTCATTAAATGTGGAGATTATGGTATGTTTCTATATGGAGATGCACCAATTATATAACTAATTAATTATTTAAAGATGCTATATTAAAATTTAAATTTAGTGTAGCATCTTTTTAAAAATTTGTATAACATAATCAAAAATGAAATGGTCTAAGTACAATTATTTATATAAAACTGACCAATCAACATGCTATCTGTATAATTCGCTTTCAAATAGCCTGTTGGACTTAGAAATTGATGTTTTTAGTTATTTATTAACACTAAAAATCGGACAGGATTTTATAACAGAAGATGAAGAACTTTTCAATGTATTGAAAACGGCTAAATCTATTGTCGATAATGATAAAGATGAATATTATAATCTTAAATACAAGGCGCATTATCATCGATTTGATAATATGAAAATGATATTAACAATAAACCCAACTTTACATTGTAATTTTAACTGTTCGTATTGTTTTGAAGGAGCAAAACCATCTATTTATATGACAGATGAAGTAGAGGATGCGATTGTTAATCTTATCAAAAAACAAAAAAATATAAATTCTGTTCACAATACTTGGTTTGGAGGCGAACCTTTAATGGCTTTTGAGCGCATTATAAGTCTTACCAATAAAATGAAAAATTTGGAAATAAATTATAGTGCTGATATGGTAACTAATGGTTATTTAATGAATGAATATGTTATTAATGAATTAGACAATCTAAAAATAACATCAATACAAATAACTATTGATGGCTTGGAGACTACGCATGACAAAAGGAGACCATTAACATCTGGTAAAGGTTCTTTTCAACAAATTATTGATAACATAGATTTATTAAGGATGAAAAAGCCGGATTTTGATATTGCAATACGGGTAAATTTAGATAACAATAACAAAAATGAATTTATCGAAATTTGTAGATTTTTTTGTAAGAGATACAAAACATTTATTAATATTGCACCTGGATTTGTGTCCGATAAAGATGGTTGTCGAACATCCAGTTGTTTAATGAACAGGGATGTTGTCGCAGATTTTTTACTTGATTTATACAAAAAACATAAATATGCTACGTCAAATTTATATCCTGATAGTCATGTGTTTGAATGTCAAGTAAGAAATCCGCACAGTTTAGTTATTGGTCCACAAGGTGAAATATACAAATGCTGGAATGATGTAGGGAATAAAGACAAAATTACAGGAAATATAATTAGCAAACAGTCTGTTAATACTAACTTGTTGTTGCGTTATTATACGGCGGGAGATCCCTTTGATGATAATGATTGTAAAGAATGTTTTCACTTACCGATATGTGGAGGCGGTTGTCCTTATTTACGGATAAAGCGTGAATATGAAGATAAAAATATAGATGTATGTTATGTAAAAAAAGACAGATTACAGGAATTTTTGGAATACTATTGTGAATTTAAAAAACTAAAAGAAAAACATTATGAATAAAAAAAAACAGATTATAATTATTTTTATAATATTTTTAAAGTTTTCGACAGCGGCACAGACCTTGCCAACATTAAGCAAATCTGAAATGTATCAAGATTTTGATGCTT
>JAITLJ010000132.1 GCA_031277925.1 Prevotellaceae bacterium
CGACGCTCTTCCGATCTCTCGGGATTATTTACAACAACTTTATATTGGGTCGGAACAATTTTTGTTATTGACAACATCATAACTCCGGGCGAATTGATGTCGTTTCATACACTGACTGGATATTTCATGTCGCCTGTTATTGCACTTGTTGGAGTAAGCAAAGTTTTTCAGGAAGCCAAAATTGCCGCCGACCGACTGTTTGAAATTTTTGATTTGAAAGAAGAAGATAGTACTCAAAAAATACGGATGACAAAAGAACAGTGCGGAGATATTGTTTTTAATAACATATCATTTAGATATGGCGGCCGCTCAAATGTTTTTACCGATTTCAGCATAAAATTTGATAAAGGAAAAATAAATGCTATAGTTGGAGAAAGCGGCAGTGGAAAAACTACTCTTGTTGCTCTTTTACAAAACCTTTATCCGTTACAAAACGGCAATATTACAATAGGCAATATTGACATAAAACATGTGTATAATGCAGATTTACGCTCACTTGCAGGAATTGTGCCTCAAAATGTTGAATTGTTTGAAGGCAGCATTTGCGATAATATTATTCTTGATGATTACGAACCCGAATGGAATCGCTTTTTTGATATTTGTCGCGATGTCGGAATGATTCAATTCATAGAAAACCTTCCGTCTGGAATAAAAACCAATATTGGCGAAAACGGAATTCAACTTTCAGGCGGTCAACGACAGCGACTTGCAATTGCGCGCGCTTTGTATCGCAATCCCGAAATATTGATTCTCGACGAAGCAACATCCTCGCTTGATTCCGAATCCGAACAAAATATTAAAAACATCGTAAACAAATTAAAACAAAACGGCAAAACAATAATTCTAATCGCTCATCGACTTGGTACGGTAATGACAGCCGACAAAATATTTGTTTTGGAAAATGGCGTTCTGATTGAAGAAGGAACACACAATGAACTTATTGCAAAAAATAACCTTTATTTTAAATTCTGGAATACTCAAACAAATGTAATTTCATGAGTTTTGTTTCATTGAAACTTTAACGGTTTCTAAATTTATAAAATTGAATTACCTTTGCAAAGTTATTCATAAAAAACAATCGAAAAATACAATAATATTATGACAATTTCGTATAATTGGCTGAAAGAATATCTTAATTTCAGCGAAAAGCATGAGCAAATAGCCGAAATACTTACAAATATTGGTCTCGAAGTTGAATCAATCGAAATACACGAAACCGTTAAAGGCGGACTTGCCGGCGTAGTTCTCGGACAGGTGCTTACTTGCGAAAAGCATCCCGACTCCGACCATTTGCACGTAACAACAGTAAACGTTGGCGGCGAACAGCCTTTGCAGATTGTTTGCGGCGCGCCGAATGTTGCAGCAGGACAAAAGGTTGCAGTTGCTACAATTGGCGCTACGCTTTATTTTTCGTCGGGCGATGAACTGAAAATAAAACGTTCAAAAATTCGAGGCATCGAATCGTTCGGAATGATTTGCGCCGAAGATGAACTCGGCATCGGCAGCGACCATTCAGGAATCATGATAATCGACACAAAAGCGCCGGAAGGAACGCCAATTAATGAAATTTTTAAACTGAAAAATGATTATATATTCGAAATAGGATTAACTCCAAATCGTATAGATGCAGCTTCGCATTACGGCGTTGCACGCGATTTGGCGGCTTATTTGAAATCAAATGGCAGCGATGTTTCGTTAAAACTTCCTGAAATTGGCAACTTCAAAACAGATAATACAAACAATACTTACGAAATAATTGTTGAAAACACGGAAGCATGCCCGCGTTATGCAGGAATTACTGTTTCAAATATAAAAATTGCGCCTTCGCCCGAATGGCTGCAAAAACGTTTGAAATCAATAGGAATAAATCCGAAAAACAACGCCGTTGATATTACCAATTTCATTGTGCACGAACTCGGACAGCCTTTACACGCTTTTGATGCCGACAAAATAGATGGCAAAAAAGTTGTAATAAAAACATGCAGCCAGGGAACATCTTTTATTACTCTTGACGGCATTGAACGCAAACTCAACAATACAGATTTAATGATTTGCAGCGCAACGCATCCAATGTGTATGGCTGGCGTGTTTGGAGGATTGGACTCGGGAATTTCGGACGAAACAAAAAATGTATTTCTCGAATGTGCGTATTTCAATCCTGTATGGATTAGAAAAACCGCACGGCGACACGGATTGCACACCGATGCTTCGTTTCTTTACGAACGCGGAACCGACCCTGATATTATTCCTTATGCCATTCGTCGCGCTGCATTGCTGTTCAAAGAAATTACAAAAGGCGAAATCTCGTCCGAAATTAAAGATATTGTTGCTAAACCTTTTGAACCTTGCCGTATAGATTTATTATATAAAAATATTGACAGACTGTCTGGAAAAAAAATTGCACACAACAAAATAAAAACAATACTTACAGCGCTTGAAATCAAAATAATTAACGAAACAGAAGACAAACTATTTGTAGAAATTCCGCCGTACAAAGTGGATGTTACGCGCGAATGTGATGTAATTGAAGAAATCCTCAGAATTTACAGTTACAATAATGTAGATTTACCATTGGATCTTCGCTCTACACTTTCATATTCGCCGAAACCCGATAACGAAGAAACAATAAACATTGTTGCCGATTTTTTGTCGAATAACGGCTTTACCGAAATAATGTCAAATTCGTTGTCATCGATCGCATATTATGAAAACTTGAAAAATTTTGATACAAAAAATCTGGTTAAAATTTTAAATCCACTGAGCAACGAATTGAACGTTATGCGGCAAACCCTTTTATTCAACGGACTTGAGGCTGTGGCTTACAATGCAAACAGAAAAAACAGCGACTTGAAACTTTATGAATTTGGGAATGTTTATTCGTACAACCCCGACAAAGCCGATAGAACATTAAGAAATTACAGCGAAGAATATCGCCTTTCAATTTTCGTAACAGGCGCTAATATGCAACTTTCGTGGAATGTAAAATTTGAAGAATCCACATTCTTCACATTGAAGAAAACAGTTGAACGTTTATTATTGCGTTTAGGCATAAATATGGATGAATTACATACAAATGCAAATACAAATCCGTTTGCAGGCGAAGGATTAAGTTATATTTTAAAAAATGGCAAAACTATTGTAACTATTGGAATAATTGATAAAAATATTCGCGAAAAATGCGACGTAAAGCAAGATGTTTTTATTGCCGAAATTTATTGGTCGCAACTTATGAAACATCTTAAAAATTATTCGATTTTGTATAGAGAATTGCCTAAATTTCCCGAAGTACGCAGAGATTTCGCCTTAATAATAGACCAAAACGTAACATACAGGCAACTTCGCGATATTGCTTGTGCAACGGAGAAAAAATTTCTTAAAAATGTTTCTCTGTTTGATGTTTATGAAGGTCAAAATTTACCTGCCGGCAAAAAACAGTATGCTTTAAGTTTTGTATTGCAGGACGAAGAAAAAACGCTTACCGATACGCAAATCGAACGCATAATGCAAAATCTTCTCAATGCTTTTGAAACACAGGCGGGAGCGTGTTTGCGATGATTCGTAAAATTGAGAAATTTTTATTTTGCGTCAAAAGAAAATAAAGCAGCCCGTTTTTTTATTCATAAGGAGCGACTATATAATATTGCAGGGTTTTAATCAATACGATCATAAAACCCTGCAATTTATTCGATATTTTTTATTTGTAATCTGTTATTAATAAATCAATCTGTACTGCTATTAAAGAACGGCTGATTAAAAACTTACCATATCGCTACGCGCTTTTCTACGGGCAATGCCATTGGCGCATTTTCTGCAATGTCGAAAGCATCGTACCATGCTTGAATGTGTGGCATTTGTCCGTTTACTCTCCATTTGCCCAGCGAATGCGGATCAGATTTTGTGCGCCTCAATATTTCTTCGTAGCGAATATTGCTTGCCCAAATTGTTGCATAAGCCAAAAAGAAACGCTGGTCGGAAGTAAACCCGTCAACATCAGGTAAGGGATTATCTTTTGTTGTCATTTTATATGCCTGATATGCTATTCGCAAGCCGCCATAATCGGCAATATTTTCGCCCAATGTAAATCGTCCGTTGGCATGAACGCCGGGCGCAACATATATAGAATCAAAATAATCGGACATAACTTTTGCTCTTTTTTCAAACCGTTTAGTATCGTCGGCAGTCCACCAGTCTTTCAGATTTCCATCTTTGTCGAACTGTCGTCCGGCATCATCAAATCCGTGTGTCATTTCGTGTCCTATAACTACGCCTATTGCTCCGTAATTAAAAGCATCATCTGCATTCATGTCAAAAAACGGATATTGCAATATTCCTGCCGGAAAACATATTTCGTTTGTTGCAGGATTGTAATACGCATTTACCGTTTGCGGCGTCATTCCCCATTCATCTTTGTCAACGGGTTTTCCTGCTTTGCTCAACATATATTCATTTTCAAAGCGTTTTGTGCGTTTTATATTTTCGTAATACGAATCTTTTTTAATTTCAAGTTTTGTATAATCGCGCCATTTATCTGGATAGCCTATTTTTACGTAGAAGGTTTTTAATTTTTCAAGCGCTTTTGTTTTTGTGCTGTCGCTCATCCAGTCCAGCGCCGATATTCGTTCAGCCAGAACGTTCTGCAAATTATGCACAAGTTTTATCATTCGCTCTTTGGCTTCGGGCGGAAAATATTTTTTTACAAACATTTGTCCAACGGCTTCTCCCAGCGCGCCGTTTACCGCCGAAACCGCCTGTTTCCAGCGTGGCTGCTGTTCTTCCTGACCTGATAATATTTTACCGTAAAATTCAAAATTTCCGGCATAAAGTTCATCACTCAAATATTCTGCAGCATCATCTATAATTTTCCATTGAAGATATGCTATGTGATTTTTTAATGGCTCGGATGCGATAATATTATTAACTTCTATAATTGATTCTTTTTGAGAAACGTTTATTTCATTTATATTTTTCAAATTCAACGTACTCAACATTGTATCCCAATTTATTGCAGGAGCGATTTGTTTAAGATCTTCAATTGACATTTTATTATAATTTGCATACGGGTCGCGTTGTTTTACTTTGTCGTAGGCTGCGGTTGCCAGTCGTGTTTCTATTTTCATAACTGCTTCCATGTTTTTTTTAGCCTGTTCGTGCGAAAATCCCGCAAGTTCAAACATTTTTATTATGTGTTTTTTATATTGCGAGCGTATGTTTGTTGTATGTGCATCTTTATCCAAATAATAATCACGCTGTTTTAAACTGATTCCGCCCTGATAAAGTTGCAGAATATTCATAGAGCTGTTCATCATGTCAGCATCAACAAAAACAGAAAAATAAACATCTATCCCGTTGAACATCAAATACGGAATAAGCGATAAAAGTTCGTTTTTGTCTTTCAAGGCAGCAATGCTGTTTAATTCTTCAACAATAGGAAAATATTCATCTGCATTGCGTTTTACGCTGTCCATTACCATGTTGTACAAGTCGCCTATTTTTTGTTCAACTGTTTCGCTTTCGTGTTTCGTCGAAGCAATTTCCTTAATCAAATCATTAAGCAGACTTCTGTTATCTTCGGCTAATTTATCGAAAGAGCCGAATCTTGCATATTCGCCGGTCAGTGGATGTTTTGACATCCAGCCTCCGCAGGCGTACTGATAAAAATCCGAACCCGGATCTACAACTGTATCTATATTGCCAATATCAATTCCCGATGTTAATCCGTTTTTTTTTGAATCGCAAGATATTGCCATAAATACTATTGTAATAATAAAAATAATTTTTTTCATCTCTTTATGTTTTTTTAATTCGTTCTGCAAAAGTAGTAATAATAATAATAATAGTAGTACGATATATAATCTTTTATGTATATTTTAAAATTAAAAATAAAAAAAATATGGAATTTAACATAAAAATGCATCTATTGGACAAACGATACAAAAATGTGTTTAACAAATTAAATGGAATAAGATGAAAACGAAGAAAATAAAAAAAATAAATTTTGGTGATGAACAATTTTGTTTTTCGAGATAAAATAATTTATAATATTTATCAGTTAAATAACGCAGCGGATATAAAAAATACGATAATTTGATAGTAGATAATAATCTTAATCTCAACAAATTAAATAAAAAGAAAAAAAAATATAAAAATAAATATAATATAAATAAAAAAAAATAAATAACTTTGACGCTTATACCGAATATATTATTGACTGACAAACAGTGTAAACGTTGAAAATAAATTAAATATTAAATAATAAAAAAATTAAAAGTCATGGAAGCAAAAAAAACAGAAAAAGCGGATTTAGACAACAAAAAATTACTATTTTTTTGCATAGGTTTGATACCTGTACTTCTCATTATGATTCTCCTTTTTGAATCGTCGTCGAGAAACACAAGTCAAATAGAACTTGCTGATACAAGGGCGCTTGTTGAAGAAGAAGAAATGCCTCTTCCCGAAGAAGAACAGCCGGAACCACAGCAGGTTGCACCTGTTCCGATTGTGTCGGATGAACTTAATATCGTTGACGAAAACGTAGATATTAATACCGACATTGATTTTACATCGGAAGCAGATAAAAACTTTGCGATAGAAGCAGTTGATTATGTTGAGAAAAAAGTTGAAGCAGAAGAAGCTGCAGACGAAAGTATTCCATTTGCAGTGGTTGAAGAAAAGCCTAAATTTCAGGGAGGCGACCAAAGTTTGTTCACCAAATGGGTTAACAGTAAGATAAATTATCCCGAAGTGGCGCAGGAAAATGGCGTACAGGGCAGAGTTATGCTGGAATTTACTGTTGACAAAGATGGATATGTGAAAAACATAAAAGTTTTGAGAAAAGTTCATCCGGATATTGACAAGGAAGCAGTACGCGTAGTTTCGTCGTCGCCGAGGTGGACGCCGGGCAAACAAAGAACAAAAAATGTTGCTGTTGTTTACCACTTCCCCGTTGTTTTTCAGTTGCAATAAGCGAACTAAGCGGATAAATAAAAAATGGTTGCCAAAAAAGGCAACCATTTTTTATTGCTACAATTATCTTTTTAATAATATCCCTGTTCGAGCATGGCGCGGGCAACTTTCATAAATCCTGCAACATTTGCTCCTTTCACATAATTTATGCTTCCGTCTGGCACCGTACCGTATTCAACGCATGCGCTGTGTATGCTTTGCATAATATTTTTCAGTTTTGCATCAACTTCTTCGGCTGTCCACGAAATATGCATTGCATTTTGAGTCATCTCCAAGCCCGAAGTAGCAACGCCGCCTGCGTTTACGGCTTTGCCGGGACCAAAAGGAATTTTAGCCTTTTGTATTATTTCTATTGCTCCGGGAGTGCAGCCCATATTTGAAACTTCGGCAACCAAAAGCGTTCCGTTTTTAACTATAAGTTCGGCATCTTCGGCGGCAAGTTCGTTTTGCGTAGCACAGGGCATGGCAATATCAACCTTTACTTCCCATGGCTTTTTGCCTGCAATGAATTTGGCGCCGGCAAATTTTTCGGCATACGGCTCAACAATGTCGCGTCCGCTTGCGCGAAGGTCTAAGAGGTAATCAATTTTTTCGACATTCAATCCGGCTTCGTCATAAATATATCCATCAGGGCCTGAAATTGTAATAACTTTGGCTCCGAGTTCGGTTGCTTTTAATGCCGCTCCCCATGCAACGTTTCCAAATCCTGAAAGTGCAATGGTTTTGCCGTTAAGGTTTTGATTTATTTTATTCAGCATGTGCTGTACAAAATAAACAGCCCCAAATCCTGTCGCTTCGGCGCGAACCAGCGAGCCTCCCCAGTTCAGTCCTTTTCCGGTAAGCGTTCCGTGATGTTCGCGCGTCAATTTTTTATACCAGCCGTTCAAAAAGCCTATTTCGCGAGCGCCAACGCCAATATCGCCTGCCGGAACATCCATATCGGGACCGATAGCACGCCATAATTCGGTCATAAAAGCCTGACAGAACCGCATCATTTCGCCGTCTGATTTGCCGCGCGGGTCGAAATCCGAACCGCCCTTGCCGCCGCCCATAGGCAGAGTGGTAAGAGCATTCTTAAATATCTGCTCAAATCCCAAAAATTTCAGGATAGACGGAACTACTGAACGATGAAATCGCAAGCCGCCTTTATAAGGACCTATCGCATTGTTGAACTGCACGCGGTAGCCCGTGTTGGTCTGCACTTCGCCTTTGTCGTCAACCCATGTTACGCGGAATGTGAATATTCGGTCGGGTTCGACAAGCCGTTCTACAATTTTTGCTTTTTCAAATTCCGGATGCTGGTTGTAAATTTCTTCTACCGATTCCAGCACTTCACGTACTGCTTGCAAGTACTCTTTTTCGTGACCATACTTCGCTTGAAGTTTGTCCATAATTTCGTTAACTTTCATATCTTGATGATGTTTTTTATTCTTTCCTGTGCCTGTATTGCAGCACAAGTCTGAGTTTTTTTACTGTTAATTTTTTATTTTTTTATATTATTAATTAAAAATTTTTGCAAAGTTAATGATTTATCCTTATAATTTATTCTTTTTACTTCGACTACCAAGTCGATTTAACATTTCTTTTTTTATTTTGCCTCGGCGACCAAGTTGATTTAACATTTCTTTTTTATTTTGCCTTGGCGACCGAGTCGCTTTAACAGTTCTTTTTTATTTTGCCTTGGCAACCGGATTGATTAAAAAATGCACTTTTTTATTTTATCAAACCACAACCCGGTCGCTTTGACATTTCTTTTCTGAATGTTTTTTACAATACGACAGGTTTTATTTTTCTACAATAAACCTGCAAAAACATCAGTTGCCGTATTTATTATCAATCGGCATTTGGTTTTATTGTCGGTTCGCTGTCTGTATTTTCCTTATTTTTGCGTCGTGTTATGCGCGCTTTTATTTGCTGTTTGTAATAAGCGCTCAGTTTGCTGATTTCGTCTATCAGCGGTTTCCATTCGGCATTTTCGCTTTCTGCCGCCCAGTATTCAATTCCTTCGTATAATGCGTTTATTGCTTTCACGCAGGCAGCCCGTATTGCCTTAGTGTCGATGTGTTCTACTTCGCTAAGTTCGGTATTTCGCAGTTGCCAGAGTTTGTCGAAATATATATTTGCATCTTTCATGGCGGTGTAAACAGGCGTCAAGGCAAAAACGTTCAGTATGTTCAACATGCCGTCGGTGCGTTCAATATCTTCAACCAGATTGTAGAGTCGTTGTGTTTCGGCGGTATTTCTGTCGTCGGCGATATCGCGTCCGTGTTTGTCGAAGAGTGCAGTAAGTTTTTTGGATGCTTCTTCGTAACCGGGGATTGCCACGCGCGCATAAGTTCGTTCGGTACGTATCAGCGTATTAACGTAAGCGTCGCGCAGTCGTTCGTATTCGTCAAGCTGTTGTGCATCGCGCCATTTGCGTTCTTGAGCTTCTATTTTGTCAAGTTCGGGCAAAAAGGCTTTTAATGCAGCTATGCGTTTTGGTAACTGTTGAAGTGCAATTGGATACTTTTCAACAATATTAACGATGTGAGGTACAACCAAAGTAAATTCGGCATTTTTCAGTTCATCGAATCTGAATCTTTCAATTTTTAATGTATTCATAAGAGGTCAAATTTAAATTAATAATTTTATTTTTTATTTTAATAATATTTTATTATTCCACTTCCCATGTAGCGCCGCTGTTCAGCAGGTCGTCAACGCAATGCACTTTTGCTTTTGCCTTAACTTCTTCGAGCTGGTCGCGCACGTTATCGTCGTATGTTTTGTCTTTCACGTTACGAATGATTCCGAGAGCGACAGGCATTGCGGGCATTTTCATTCCTGCAAGCATCATGTGTATTCCCGTGTCCTGATTTTCGGCATTGTGTACCAGAATATCGTTTTCGGTAATTCCGTTTTTGCCGATTTCTACAACTTTAAGGTTCATGTTTTCTTTGTCGAGTACAAGCCCTTTGTCTTTGTTTTTGCCAAAAATCATTGGTTGCCCGTGATGCAGTATTATTATTCTGTCTTCGCGGTTTTCTTTGTCGGAAATATAACCGTGAGCCTTGTCGTTAAATATAACGCAGTTTACCAGCATTTCCATTACCGATGTTCCGTCGTGTTTTGCTGCTTCGACCATAATTTCGGTTGACAGTTTTATTTCTACATCTAACGAGCGGGCAAAAAAAGTTCCGCGCGCGCCTATTATCAGTTCGCCCGGATTAAAAGGATGTTCAACCGTTCCGTAGGGCGATGTTTTGGTTAGCATTCCGAGTTTTGACGTTGGCGAATATTGTCCTTTTGTAAGTCCGTAAATTTGGTTGTTGAACAACACAATGTTTATGTCAATATTTCTGCGAATAGCGTGAATAAAATGATTTCCGCCAATAGCCAGAGCATCGCCGTCGCCTGTGATTTGCCAGACGCTAAGGCGCGGATTTGCAACTTTTACGCCTGTCGATATTGCCGAAGCGCGTCCGTGTATTCCGTGAAATCCGTAGCAGTTTACATAATACGGAAAGCGGGACGAACAGCCTATTCCCGAAACAAACGTAAACCGTTCTTTGGTGTAGTTCAATTCTTTTGCTACAACAGGAAGAGCGCGCTGCACGGCTGCATATACTGCATAGTCGCCGCAACCCGGACACCATTTTATTTCCATACTGCTTTTGAAATCTTGTTGAGTATATTCCATTTTTACTTTTTTTATTCTGTTTCTATTAATTTTATTTCAATAACTTTTTGAATTTTTCCTGCAATTCCGATACCGTAAACGGTAATCCCTGAATTTTATTATACTGTTCAAATTGAATGTTATAAAATTTGCTTCGCAAATAGTCGGCAAACTGTCCGAGATTTAATTCACAGACAACAATTTTTTTGAAGTTTTGAAATATTTCGCCTGTATTTTTCGGAAGCGGGTTGATATAGTTAAAATGAGCAAGGCTTATTTTCTGTCCTTCGTTCTGTAAATATTCGACAGCAGAAAACAAATGACCGAAAGTGCCGCCCCAGCCAACAACCAAAAGGTCGCCGTCGGTATTTCCAATAATTTTTTGGTCGGGTATAAAATTTTGCACGCGTTCGACTTTTGCGGCGCGAATATCAACCATTTTTTGATGGTTTACAGGGTCGTGCGATGCTTCGCCTGTAATAAAGTCTTTTTCCAGCCCGCCTATGCGATGTTCAAGTCCTTTTGTTTCGGGCAAAGCCCAGCGGCGCGCAAGGCGAATTGCGTCTCGCTTGTAAGGTTTATAGTCCGTATCGCCTTCGGGAACAATTGGCGGAAATATTGAAGGATAATCTTTCATTGCCGGTATTTTCCATGGCTCCGAACCGTTTGCTATAAATCCATCGGTGAGCAGTATCACAGGCGTCATGTGTTCTATTGCTATTTTTCCCGAATGAAAAGCGTAATGAAAACAGTCGGAAGGAGTGCTTGCCGCTATTACAACAACAGGACATTCGCCGTTGCGTCCGTATAATGCCTGACTGAGGTCTGACTGTTCGGTCTTTGTGGGCAAACCTGTAGATGGTCCTCCGCGTTGAACGTCCACAACCACCAGCGGCAGTTCGGTCATCACTGCAAGTCCCAGCGCTTCTGATTTCAACGAAAGTCCGGGACCGGAAGTTGTTGTTACTGCAAAATTTCCTGCAAAAGCGGCTCCTATAGCCGTGCAAATGCCCGCTATTTCGTCTTCGACTTGAAGAGTTTTAACATTCAGATTTTTGTGTACTGCAAGTTCTTCCAGAATATTTGTTGCCGGAGTAATAGGATACGAGCCGCAGAATAAAGGAAGGTTTGCCTTTTCGGCAGCGGCAATCAATCCCCATGCGGTAGCCTGATTTCCGCTTATGTTTCTGTATATTCCCTTTTCTTTCTTTTTCGATACTACTTTATACGTATTGGCATGAGCATGAGTATTGGCGGCGTAATTGTATCCATCAACAAGTACTTTTTTGTTGGGCTCAATCAATTCGGGTTTCTTTTTGAATTTGTTTTTAAAATATTTGAAAGTAAATTCAAAAGGGTGGTCGTATATAAAATAGCAAATGCCAAGCGCAAACATATTTTTGCTTCTCACTATTATTTTATTGTCCAGTCCGCTGTCTTTCAAACTTTCTTTTGTAAGCGATGTTATTGGGGCAAAGATTATGTTGTTGTTTTGCAAGCCAAGTTCTTCAAAAGGGTCGGGATTAGAAAATCCGGCTCGCTGAACGGTTTTTTCGTTAAATTCATCGGCATCTACAATTATTGTTGCGCCTTTTTTTGCCCATTTTGCATTTGCACGCAAAGCGGCAGGATTCATAGCAATAAGCACATCGCAGTAATCGCCCGGAGTACGTACAATTCCACTGCCAATGTGAACCTGAAAACCCGAAACGCCCGAAACCGTACCTTGCGGAGCGCGAATTTCGGCAGGATAGTCGGGAAAAGTCGATACGCCATCGCCAAGCAGTGCGGCTGTATCGGCAAACAATGTTCCTGTAAGTTGCATTCCATCGCCGGAGTCGCCGGAGAAACGAATTACAACATCATCAATTTCAATACGCTTTATTATATCCATATTTTATGTTTTACATGATTATTTCACGGCGCAAATGTACTTGTTATTTTTTAAATTCAGAAAAATTTTTATCGGGAATTAAAACAATTCTTGCTTTTTTTATTTTTAATTAGTTTATTTTACAGAGCGTTATAAAAAACAGAAATATTGTAAATATTTTGCATATAACAGCAAAAGGAATTACCGTAAAATAAAAAAAACAAATTTCATTCGCAGGAAGCGCTGATTGCATGTCTGAAAGATTAGCCTGTATTTTAATGCTTTATTATTTTATCATCCGAATGTTTATCGATATTTTTCAAATATTTTTTTGTTTCGGCGGCCACTACTCCGCTCAACAAAATTAAGGCAATAAGATTTGGTATAGCCATCAGTCCGTTGGTAATATCAGCAAAATTCCAAATTAAATCCAGCGAAAAAACCGCTCCTGTGAAAACCATTATCAGGTAAGCGATTTTGTAAGGCAATATTGATTTTTTGCCTAAAAGATATTCTATTGATTTTTCGGCGTAATACGACCATCCAATAATTGTTGTAAAAGCAAACATTAAAAGCGACAATCCGAGAACTGTTTCGCCGAAGGGGATTTTTGAAAAAGCAAGCTGAGTCAAGCCAAAGCCCGTGCGTCCCGATTCCCATGCGCCGGTATTTATTATTGTTAAACCGGTAAGGGCGCAAATAACGACAGTATCCCAAAACGTTCCCGAAGAAGAAACTAAGGCCTGTCGTACCGGATTGCGCGTGCGCGCTGCGGCGGCAACAATTGCGGCAGAGCCAAGCCCCGATTCGTTTGAAAACAGCCCGCGAGCAATGCCGTAACGGGCGGCAAGCATTATTATTACGCCGGCCGTTCCGCCGCCTGCTGCTTCGAGCGAAAATGCCCGATTAAAAATTAAAGTTATGCTGTCGATTATTGTTTCGTAACCGGTGATTAATATTATCAAACATCCTGCAACATAAAAAACCGCCATAAAAGGCACTATGCTTTGACATACTCGCGCAATACTTTTTATTCCGCCTATGATTACAAGTCCGGCAATTACTGCAAGCGCAATCCCTGTAAGTATTTTTGTTTCGATAATAATTCCGAAAATATTTACTTCGGCGACGATGTTGAATGTTGTGAACACAGCGTCCTTTATTGAATTTGATTGCGTTGACGACCCGATGCCGAAAGCAGCCAGCGCAGCAAAAGCAGCAAACATTATTCCTAATATTTTGCCTAGTTTTTTGTTTTTTAATCCATATTGCAAATAATACATCGGACCGCCGGCAAGGTTGCCATCTTTGCGCACTGTTCTGTATTTCACGGCAAGCAGTCCTTCGGCATATTTTGTTGATATGCCTAAAAAACCTGTTAGCCATATCCACAATATTGCGCCCGGACCGCCAAGCGCAATTGCCGTGGCTACGCCTACGATATTTCCTGTTCCTATTGTTGCTGCAAGCGCTGTTGCCAGTGCGCTGAACTGACTTACATCTCCGTGAGAATCTTTGTCGCGCATCACCGAAAGACGAATAGCCTTGCCTGTATATTTTTGTATAAAACCAAGCCTGAACGTTAAAAAAACGTGAGTGCCGAAAAGAAGTATTACAAGAGGCCAGCCCCACAGCCACGAGGATAAATCGGCAATAAATGTAGAAAAATCATCCATATTATTTTTTTTGTTGATTGCAAAGATAGTTTTTTTATTAAAAACATAATAGTGTGAGAAAAATTATTATCTTTGCCGTTGATAAAACTAGTATTATTTTTTAAAATAACAAGTTATGGAACAAATAAAAAAATATTTCAAACTTATCGCCGGAGTGTTGATAATTATTTTCTGTCTTTTACCATTTATTGGAGGTATTAGCGGATTTGGTTTATTTAGTAAGGATGTTCTTGGTATATTAGCTATTGTGATAACTTTACTGGGCGCAGCGGTATTAATCGTTGTTTCGTTTATAAAAGATATTGAAGTTTTGCCTAAATTCAATTTATCACGTTTAGCCAAACTGGCTGTAATTGTTGGTATAGTATTAACATTTGCAGAATTATTGGCGCAGATAGGCGCAGGATTGGTTTTAATAATTCTTGTTACAATTGTCCTTTTCTACGAAGACAAAATTATAGCAGCAATTAAAAAAACAGATTAAAATTTACTTTTCTAATTTCAAAACTTGGCGGAAATAAAATCTGCCAAGTTTTTTATTAAAAGATGTTCTATGATTTTGTAAGGCTTTCGCGCAACTTTCGTATAATACCAAACTGCTATCAAAATGCAATTTGTATAAATTGATTATCAGTAAAATATCTTTACAATTCAGGGTATTTTGATGCCGTTTTGGTATAAAGTCAGTGCGGCGTGATAAAATCCGGCAATAAAAATCATGCTCGACAATATCAAGAAAAATAGTTGAGGTTGCTTCACTTGAAACAACTGAAACAACCTCAACTATATTTAGAAAAATTTTATTTCTTTGTATTGTTTGCAATGCTTGCCAATGCTCTGATTTGTTCTGCGATTAACCGCGAGAAAACAATTATCAGAAAACCGGCAACAGGAGATAATATCAGAGAAATAAAACCGCTGAAAGGCAACAGATAATAAGCAGGGTCGCTGCCTATTAAAATCCATGTAAAAAGCGAAGAACCGAAACCAACAACTGCAACCCAGGTTCCTAAAGATTCGCCTGCTGTTTGAATGAGATGAGAAATTACAGGAGTTGCCGGAAAATCAGCGCCTTCAGATGTGGTATTCTGCACTTTGTCTTTTCTGTCCCACCAAATTTGAAAATTAATCCAGGCGGCAACAAGCATTACTAACCAAATCAATATAAACGCAAAAATAGATTTTGCATCGCGATTAAAAATGCCACTATCTATTGCATCATACAAAAAATAAAAAGGAAGCAGTAAATTAAGTACTGCCAATACTACGTACAACCAATAAAATGGTTTACGATACAATTTGCCGCTGTCAATAAACGACAGATACGGTTTGATAAATGTGAAAAATTCATTGTCCATAACTTTTTTGTTTTTTTTATAAGACTTCTTAAATTATTTTTAACTGCACGAAGTCGGTTAATGTCAGTTAAAATCTGCTGCAAAGTTAGTATAAATTTCTCAATATATACACAGACGGATAAAAATTTACGGCAAAATTTAAAGAGGAAATATACCTGAATTTTCCAACTTTCACACAAACGACTAAATAGTTGTTCTTTAATAAATACTGAAACTGTTCATTATTAACCTTTATGGGCGTAAATTATCGAATAAAAATACCGAATTTTATCATAGATACAGGCAAAAATTCGGCAAAAAATGAACAATTTTTTCTTTATCTTCTTTTGTCTTGATACAAAAGTAACCAACCGAAGCGCAGCGGAGTTCGCGAACACCAATAAAAACTAAAGGCAACGTGAGCAAAAAGTCAAGGCTTGTGTTGCCTTCGGCGAACTCGTAAACTCAGTTCTCGGCGACCCGCCTGCGAAGTCTATGCCGTCCTTTTCTTGCTATTCATCTTTTGAATTGTATTTGACTGTACTTTTCTAATAATCAACTTGCAGAAAACTTATTAGAACGTAGAGCAGCGGCGGTCTTTCAAGTCATTTACGGCAACCTGCACGTGATGTACAAAGGGATTTCGTTTCTACCTATTGATTATTGAACGACTATCTATTCTTCTGTATTGCTGCGGTTTGCTTCGGCGTTACGCCTTGCAATGACGTGTTTTGTTAATAAAAAAAGCCCATTAATCCAATCAAATAAATCACAATTCAGACAATTATTTTTTGCACAGTTTTTTTGATTATGATTTAATGTTAAAAAGGATAATAAATGGCTATTGGCGGTTTGATAATTTGACTGTTTACTGTTTTTTTTTACGATTTAATGTTAAAAAATAATGGCAAATATTTAAATTTTCATTACTTTTTAACACTTATTAGTTCCAATAATTTTTATTATAGGACAAAATTAATTTTCGCAAAGGTATATAATTATTTGATAATTCCAAATACCATATTTTTTAAAATATTTTAAAAATAACTTATAATATCTTATTATATAATGATTTAGCAGTACCTATAATAAAAATTATTGGACACGTTGATTAGACAGTGGAATTAAGATGAGGTGGTGATGTTTGACATTAATTTAAGATTGATATAATTATTTAATACTAAAATATATACAATTATGGCAAAATCACAAAACAATGTAATAACCTGCGGGTTAAGTGACAAAATCGGCGATTTACTGGTATTC
>JAITLJ010000140.1 GCA_031277925.1 Prevotellaceae bacterium
CTGTGTCAAATCATCTTTGGCTTGATTATAGAGGTTTTCTCCTGCTTTGGCAGCGTTGGCTTTGTTGGCTGTTCGCTGTCTTCGGGCAACGTCTATTTGCGTAGTAATATTTGCCGTAAATTTTTGAGCAATGATTTTCAAAAAATCCTGTTTGGCAGAAAAATCTTCATTTTTTATAATGTTAACCAATTCATTTAAAGAAAGATTAATATCTTCATTTTTAATTTCATCTGCAATGCTGTTTAAAAATTTGAGTTGTAACTCTTTCTTTGTAATTCGGAAAGTATCATCCGTCGCTCGCTTTTTCAGTTCGACCCAATAATCACTTTCCAAAAATTTCAAATTAGCTATTAGTGACCAGTTGGTTTTATTCAAAAATCCAAGAATAGACCAATTGTGAAAAGCAGAATGATTTTTCTCTGTAACGTTTTTCCAATATCTTTTTCCATCATCTTTGGTTTCAATAATCATCTTTTCCCAAATTTGCATCGCGGCATTTATGTTGCCGTCTTTCAATTTGTCAAAGGCCGGTTCGTCGGTGATGTCGTTGCCTTTGTAAAACCAGAACAGGGCGGCGTTCATTTTGTCGCTGTCGAGATTAAGTTTCGAGGCTGCATCGCTAATGCTTTCAACAGTTCTGTTTACTGCGCCGAGCACAGGCAAACTGTAATCATCCTGAGGCGGTTCCTGTTCTGCTTCAAGATATTGCTTTAACTTTCTTATCTGTCGTTCTTTTTCTCTGGCTGTTGCGCCAACAAGAATACCAAGCGTTCTGTATGGATTATGTGTTATGGCTTGCATAAGTTTTTAAATTTGTTGCATCAATTATTATATTTTAATGTATTTTTACATGTTCGGCACAAAATTAATAATAATTTTAATGTTATATGCGAAATTGTTAAAAAATATTTTTCAACAATTAAATTATAAAGCAAGAAATTAGATTGTATCAATAAATAATCGCTCCTTAATAAATACCGAAACCGTTCATTATTAATATATTATTGGTGTAAATTGCCAAATAAAAATACCGTGTTTTATATAGATACAGGTAAAAATTCGGCAAAATATGAACATTTTTTTCTTTATTTTCTTTTGTCTTGATGCAAATTGACAGAAAGAAATAATTGTCCGAAATGTTTTATGACTCTTTAAACTTTTCGTTCAGTAATTTTTGCAAAGCGTACATTTCGTCTCGATAGCGAATGGCTTCGGTGAAATTGAGTTTTTTTGCGGCATCTTCCATTTGTTGTTTTGCGCGAGTAATAGCATTATGAATTTCGGGTTTGCTCATGTATTTCACAACAGGATCGGCAACAAGATCGGCTTGAGGTTCAATATATGCGCCATATTCAACGTTCAAGGGTTGATTTGAGAAAATTCCCTTATTGCTTTTCTTTATCTGTTGCGGCAAAATGCCGTGTTCCTGATTATATTTCAGTTGTCGTTCGCGGCGGCGGTTTGTTTCATCAATAGTGTGCTGCATTGATTCGGTAATTGTGTCGGCGTACATTATTACGCGTCCGTTAATATTTCGCGCCGCTCTGCCTGCCGTTTGTGTCAGCGAACGCGCCGAACGTAAAAATCCTTCTTTGTCGGCGTCAAGAATTGCAACTAACGAAACTTCGGGCAAATCCAGTCCTTCGCGCAACAAATTAACGCCAATCAGCACATCAAACTTTCCGCGTCTCAAACCTTCCATTATTTCTACGCGTTCGAGAGTTTCTACATCCGAATGAATGTATCGGCAGCGGATATTTATTTTTTCAAAATAGTTTGTAAGTTCTTCAGCCATTCGTTTTGTAAGCGTTGTTACCAGAATGCGTTCATCAAGTTCAACTCGTGCATTTATTTCTTCAATAAGGTCGTCAATTTGATTTTGCGTTGGTCGCACATCTATCACAGGATCAAGCAAACCCGTAGGACGAATAAGCTGTTCGACAATTATGCCCTGTGATTTTTCAAGTTCGTAATCAGTAGGCGTTGCGCTTACAAAAATTATTTGTCCTGCAACATTTTCAAATTCTTCAAATGTCAGCGGTCGATTATCAATTGCCGCCGAAAGCCGAAAGCCGAAATCTACAAGATTTTTTTTGCGAGCGCGATCGCCGCCGAACATTGCATGAATTTGTGGAAGTGTAACATGGCTTTCGTCTATAATGGTAATAAAATTTTTAGGAAAATAATCGAACAGGCAAAATGGTCGCGTACCTGATTTTCTTCCATCAAAATATCGAGAATAATTTTCAATTCCCGAACAATATCCGAGTTCGCGAATTATTTCAACGTCGTTTTCAACCCGTTTTTGCAAGCGTTTTGCTTCCAAATCTTTACCAAGCGCTTTGAAATTATTTACCTGTTGTAGCATATCAACTTCGATTTCTATTAATGCCTGATGCAAACGTTCTTTTGGCGTTATAAAAATATTGGCAGGAAAAATCGTTATTTCTTCGGGAGTATCAAAAACGCTGTTTGAAAGCAGATTAAGCGATTCAATATATTCGACTTCATTTCCGAAAAATGTTATTCTGTAAACAAAATCACCGTAAGCAACAGCAATATCAACAGTGTCGCCTTTTACTCGAAACGTTCCTTTATGCAAATCAAGGTCGTTACGCGTGTAAAGAGCATCTATCAATAAATATAAAAGTTTGTTACGGCTTAATTTTCCGCCTTTTTGTATTTTTATTGTATTAGCGTAGAAATCTTCGGGATTGCCGATTCCGTAAAGACACGAAACCGATGAAACCACAATTACATCACGGCGTCCCGAGAGCAAAGCCGATGTTGCGCGTAATCGCAGTTTGTCTATTTCATCATTGATTTGCAATTCTTTTGCAATATAAGTATCGCTCACAGGCAAATAGGCCTCAGGCTGATAATAATCGTAGTACGACACAAAATATTCAACGGCGTTGTTTGGAAAAAAATTTTTAAATTCTCCGTAAAGCTGAGCCGCCAGCGTTTTGTTATGACTAAGCACAATCGCCGGTCTGTTTAACTCTGCGATAACATTGGCAACTGTAAACGTTTTTCCCGAACCTGTAACGCCAAGCAGAGTATTGTATTTGTCGCCCGAACTGATGCTTTCGACAAGTTGCGCTATTGCTTCGGGCTGGTCGCCTGTCGGTTTATAATTTGCTGTTAATTGAAAATCCATTTATACAATTATTATTCAATACAAAAGTAATATTTTTAAATAAAAAATTAAGGTAAATTCAAACAGTAAATGCAACTTTATGCAAACAACGAACTGAAAATAAAAAATAATGCGATATTGATAATGTTATTGTTCAAACGGAAATAAATCAACAGTTTATTCTTTTTTTTAACAATGTAAACTGCCGCAAACAGTTGTAATATAAAGAAAATATTGTTTGCATTTACTGCTTGAATCTGCAAATCAGACAATAATTATAACAGGCATTGTCAATTAGTAATTATTTTGTAACTTTGCATTTTAAAAAACAAAAAAATCTTATTATAAACATGGCAACAACAGCAGATTTTAAAAACGGATTATGTATATCATACAATAATAAACCTTGTTGTATAACTTATTTTCAGCACGTAAAACCGGGAAAGGGTCCGGCTTTCGTGAAAGTGAAAATGCGTAATCTTGAAAACGGACGTATATTGGAAAATACTTTCAGCGCAGGCGAAAAAATAGATATTATAAGCGTAGAACGCCGACCCTATCAATTTTTATATAAAGATGAATCAGGCTATCATTTTATGCATAACGAAACTTTTGAACAAATTGACCTCGGCGATGAAATGATTGATAATCAAGATTTGATGAAAGAAGGACAATATGTTGAAATGATGTTTCTGGCAGACGAAGAACGCGTATTGACCTGCGAACTTCCTCCTTTTGTCGAACTGACGGTAACATATACCGAACCTGCTGTAAAAGGAGATACAGCATCAACATCCGCATTAAAAGCGGCAACTCTCGAAACAGGCGCAGAAATAATGGTTCCTTTATTTATCAATCAGGATGAAAAAATAAAAGTAGATACACGTACGCGCACTTATGCCGAAAGAGTAAAATAAATTAATTGAACAATATATTATAAATTTAATTTGCTTTCTATTCGAAAGCGGTTATATTTTAATTCCATTTTATTATAATGCAAAAATATCTGTTAAATGTAAATTCGCCATCAGACTTGAAATCAATGAAAATTGACGAACTTGTTGAATTATGCACTGAAATCAGAGAATTTTTAATAGATAAATGTTCAAAAAATCCCGGACACATTGGTTCAAGTCTCGGCACGGTCGAATTGACCGTAGCCTTGCATTATGTTTTCAATACTCCATACGACAAACTCGTTTGGGATGTCGGTCATCAGGCGTATGCTCATAAAATAATAACAGGACGCCGCGACAATTTTTCAACAAATCGCAAGTATGGAGGAATCAGCGGATTTCCAAAAATGAGCGAAAGCGAATATGATGCATTTGGCGGCGGTCATGCTTCGGTGTCAATTTCGGCTGCATTCGGAATGGCAATCGCCGCAAAAATGAATGAAGAAGACCGAAATGTTATTGCCGTAATAGGCGATGGCTCAATGACTGGCGGACTGGCTTTTGAAGGACTGAATAATGCTGGTTATCTGAAACCGAATATGTTAGTCGTGCTTAACGATAACAATATTGCAATAGACAAAAGCGTTGGCGCAATAGGACGCTATCTGTTGAAAATATCTACATCGCGTTCGTATCATAAATTGAAAACCAATATCTGGAATTTACTCGGACAAAATTATTTCCGTAATATCATACAAAAATTTTTCCATTCGATAAAGTTAATGATTTTTCATCGGCACAATATATTCGAAGCGCTTGGATTCAGTTATTTTGGCGCATTCGATGGACATGATTTGCCTCAACTTATAAAAATTTTGGAAAAATTGAAATATATAAAAGGTCCTAAACTTTTGCATATCGTTACTCAAAAAGGAAAAGGTTTTAAACCTGCCGAAGAAAATCAAATAGACTGGCATGCTCCCGGAAAATATAATAAAAATACAGGCGAACGAATTGTTGTGAAATTAGACAAAGATCAACCTTTACGCTATCAGGACGTTTTTGGAAAAACAATTATAGAACTTGCGCGCAATAATCCAAAAATTATAGGAATAACGCCGGCAATGCCAACAGGCTGTTCGTTGAACCTTATGATGGAAGAAATGCCTCACCGTTGCTTTGATACAGGAATTGCCGAAGGTCATGCCGTTACGTTTGCGGCAGGTCTTGCAACTATGGGCTTGCTTCCCTTTTGCAACATATATTCAAGTTTTATGCAACGCGCTTACGATAATATTATTCACGATGTAGCAATTCAAAAACTTAATGTTGTATTCTGTCTTGACAGAAGCGGTCTGGTTGGCGAAGATGGCTCAACTCACCACGGCGCTTACGATTTGGCGTATTTGCGTTGTATTCCGAATATAATCATCGCCTCGCCAATGAATGAAATAGAATTGCGCAATATGATGTTTACGGCGCAGCTTGCAAACAAAGGCTGTTTCGCTATTCGCTATCCCAAAGGCGGCGGAGTAATTGCCGACTGGCAACTGCCATTTCAGGAAATTCCGATAGCAAAAGCGCGCACGATACACACAGGTTCCGATATTGCAATCCTTTCGATAGGACATACAGGAAATAATGTAGAACAGGCAATCGAAATGTTAAATGATAAAAATATCTCAATAGCGCATTACGACATGCGTTTCGTAAAACCGATAGACGAAGATTTGCTGCATTTTACAGGTAAAAATTTCAAAAAGGTAATAACTGTAGAAAACGGAACAGTTGTCGGAGGATTCGGCAGTGCAGTAAGCGAATTTTTTGCACGTCATAATTACATGCTTCAACATAAATTTATTGGAATTCCCGACAGATTCATATTACACGGCACTATTGCAGAATTACAAGCCGAATGCGGTTTCGACCCGAAAGGAATAGCCAATGCCATTATTTCGATGAAAAATCATATTTAGTCATTCTTTTTATCAAATAAAAATACCGAGTTTTATATAGATATAGGCAAAAATTCGGCAAAACACAAACATTTTTTCCTTTATCTTCTTATATCAAGCCAAATTAACCGAAAGAAAAGATGTCCCGCTATGGACTGAATATTAGTAGAAATTTACAGCAATAAAGGTTACGTGCGGAGCAGTGGCGGTGTTTCAAGTCATTTGTAGCAATCCCGCACGTGATGCACAAAGCGGTATCGTTTCTGATACCAACCCGTCATCAAACAATAATTTATATAAATTGAATATCAGCAAAATATCATTATTTTTTAGTCTGTTTTGATACCGTTTTGGTATGACGACAGAAAATTCATAGCGGAACAGTTTTTTCGCCATTGCACTAAATATCTGGCAAAAATTTTAATATCATATTATTGTCTTTTTTTTATTCGTAAGGAACGACTATTGAAACAGTCTGAAAACCGGGTTTAAAAAAATAGTTGACGAATATTTATCCGCCAACTATCAAGTTATTTATGTACTGTATTTATTTTGGAAGGTTAGATTCCTGTTGTGCTTTATCCAATTGAGTTTCGCTTATAATTTGCCTTTTCATATCAACTTCTTTTTGTTTATTCTGAATTTTCTGCGCATTGTCTTCTATTTTCTTTAATGTTTTTTCTTTGTCTTTTTGCAACGATACTGAATCGTCCTGTAAATTGCGCAAGTCTTTTTCTGCCTTTTTCAAATCATCAGCGCTTTTATTAAGATGAAGCGTGGTAACGTGCAGCTCAACGTACGGTTTTAAGTTATTTTCAAATCTTTTTACGTTACCTATCAGGTTTTCGCAAGTTGCAGACGTGCAAAATCGACCTTCTTCCAGCGAAACAAGTATATAAACTTTCGATTCATTCTTGTTTTGCTTGTTTTTATCAACTTTTGTGTAAATCGTCATTGTTTCACTGCCAAATTCCGAAAATTTTATATTTCGATATTCGGTAAAACCTTTGGAAGCGCTTTTGCCTTTCAAACCGCTTGCCATAAAACGTTTTTCAAGTGTTGCCTTGACTTCATCTACCGTATAAGGCAAATCAATGCACACTGCATTTTGATAACCAACTTTATTCATCTCAACAGTTGCCTCGTAAGATTGAGCCTTGCCTGCATAAATAACTGAAACAAATATTATACTTATAATTATTAATTTCTTCATACTTTTATTTTTTTATTAATTATTCTTTATATTTTCTTATTAATTATTGAAATAATATCATTACAAAAGCAACTATCGTGCCAAACTTTCAACGCCAATATTAGTGTTCGTATTATGAAATTAATGTTAAAAAAAAATAATTTTATTTTGCATTCGATAATATTTTTGCATCTTTGTATTTACAAAATTAATAAATGTTAATAAAATAAATTATGAAAAAAGTAAAAATTTTAACGGCAACATGTCTTGTTGTTTTTATCATGAGTTCGTGCATAGGCTCATTTAAATTGACAAATCAACTTCTTGACTGGAACAAAGATGTAGGAAGTAAATTTGCAAATGAAGTTGTATTTCTTGCATTTCACATTATTCCTATTTACGAAGTTTGCTATCTGGCAGATATTTTCGTTCTCAATTCGGTTGAATTTTGGGAAGATGGAGAAGCGTTTTCTTTGAAAAACGGCGATATGAAAGAAATTATGCACAATGGCGTGCATTATACAATTACCCGAAAACGTAATTCTCTGCGTATAGAACAAACCGATAATGCAAATGTATATGCAGAACTTTCGTACGATAGAATGAAAAAGTCGTGGCGCGTAAAAAATGACGATTATAATCAGGAAATATTGCGTTTTTTGGATGATAACAAAATCGAGGTTTATTTTCCAAATAACAAAAAACAAACATTCGATATCAACGAACAGGGAATATCAGAATTACACAAAATAGTAAGTAACGATATTCCATTGGAATAATCGATAAATCAGAATATTAATGATAAAATTTTGCTGTGCTGTCATTGCAATCTGCTTTGCTGTGCTTCGTGATTTAATGATTTGAAATTAAAAAACAATAGTAGAAGCGAATTGCATTCGCCCAAATAAAAAACAAAAAACAACGCAAGGACAAAGAAGAAATAAATAATGAATGCGAAACAGGACAAACTGAAAGCCGTAATTTTCATAACATCAGGTCGCTGACATGAGGAACAAGGAACAGTCTGCCGCCGCTGCCTGAATGCAGGACTTTTCCACTAAAATTTTCTACCAACATTTTGTCCTTAACGGGATATCTTTTCTTTCTGTTAATTTATTTTGACACAAAATTAACAGAAAAAAGTTCATATTTTCCACCTGCTCCACGTTCTAATAATTTTTCTGCAAGTTGATTATTAGAAAATTACAGCAAAGTACAATACAAAAGATGAATAGCAAGGAAAGATCGGCATAGACTTCGCAGGCGGGGCGCCCGCTTCGGTGAAGATTACGTAAAAACAGAATTCCGTCGAACGCAGAGAGACATTATTCTGTTAGCAATCGAGCCGTTTAGCGGGTCGCCGAGAACTGAGTTTACGAGTTCGCCGAAGGCAACGCAAGCCTTGATTTTTTGCTCACGCTGTTTTTATTTTTTATTGGTGTTCGCAAACTCCGCTTACGCTTCGGTTGCTTCTTTTGTATCAAGACAAAAGAAGATAAAGAAACAAGTTCATATTTTGCCGAATTTTTGCCTGTATCTATATAAAACACGGTATTTTTATTCGATAATTTATGTCTATAATTTATTAATAATGAACCATTTCGACTCTTTTTAAGGAGCGACTATATAAATTGCAGTTTGATGGCGTTTTAGTATCAATAAAATGTCTTTATTGATGATCAATCCTGAATATATCCGAATCTTTTCAATTGCTGTTCGCTGTCGCGCCAGTCGGGGTCAACTTTTACAAATAATTTCAAAAATACTTTTTTGTCAAAAAATTTTTCCATATCCTTGCGGGCGGCTGTGCCTGTGCGTTTCAACGATTTTCCGCCCTGTCCTATAATTATTCCTTTTTGCGACTCGCGTGCAACATATATTACGGCATCAATGCTGTACATGTTTTTCTTTTCAATAAAATTTTCTATGTCAACTTCAACGCAGTATGGAATTTCTTTTTGATAGCACAGCAATATTTTTTCGCGGATAATTTCGGAAGCGAAAAAACGTAAATTTTTGTCTGTCAATTCATCTTTTGCATAATATGCAGCGCCTTCGGGAATCAATTCCAGAATTTTTGAAAATATATTGTCGAGATTAAATTTTTTTAATGCCGATGCAGGATATATAAGCGCTTTGGGTAATAGTTTTTGCCATTGTTCAACCAAATCATTCAAAATTTGTTGATTAGCCAAATCAATCTTGTTAATAACCAGAATTATCGGAATTTCGATATTATTAAGTCTTTCGATGTATTCTATATTTTTATCGAGTTTTTCTACAACATCCGTAACGTAAACAATTACATCGGCATCGCCTATTGCGGCATTTACGAATTTCATCATCGACGATTGCAGTCGGTATTTTGGTTTTATAATTCCGGGCGTGTCTGAATAAACTATTTGAAAATCTTTGCCGCTTACGATACCTAAAATACGATGCCGAGTCGTTTGCGATTTTGCGGTAATTATCGACAAATTTTCTCCGACAAGTTCGTTCATTAATGTTGATTTTCCTACGTTCGGATTTCCTATTATATTTACAAAACCCGAGCGATGCGGTTTATTCGCAAGTTGTAAATCTGTTCTCATTTATTATTTGTTTGGTCATTATGCCTGTTATTCATAGGCTCCCATTTTTAGAGCGCTTATTTCCTGTTCGCTAAGGAAACGGCATTCGCCGCGGCGGAGTTTCGATTTAGTCAAGCCTGCAAAATATACTCTGTCGAGTTTAGTGACTTTATAATCAAGGTGTTCAAACATTCTTCGCACAATTCTATTTCTGCCCGAATGTATTTCTACGCCTATCTTGCGTTTATCATTATCGTCTGTATATGAAATTTCATCAAAAAAAGCAATTCCATCTTCAAGTTGAATGCCATCGGTAAGTCGTGTCATGTCTTTTTTTGTAAGATTTTTATCCAATCCTATAGCATATATTTTTTTCTTTCCGTAACTCGGATGAGTCAAAACTTTTGTCAAATCGCCATCATTTGTAAAAAGCAAAACGCCTGTTGTATTTTTATCTAATCTTCCTACCGGATAAATTCGTTCGCTGCAATAATTACGCACAAGCGTCATCACAGTTTTGTCGACATGAGGATCTTCTACCGTTGTAACAAAACCCTTGGGTTTATTCATAACTAAATACACTTTTTTTTCGCCGTGCAATCTTTCGCCATTAAACAATACTTCATCCATTGGTGAAATTTTAACTCCCAACTCGGTTATAATAACTCCATTCACCGAAACAACACCGGATTTTATGAACGTATCGGCCTCGCGCCGCGAACATATGCCCGAATTTGCAATAAATTTATTCAAACGCACTTTGCTTTCTTCAACAATATTTGCCGCCTTTTCGCTTTTTGCCTTTTTGTCTTTTAACTGACGTCGCAATCGACTGTCAACAGGTTCGGACATGCGAACATAATTTTTATTGTGCAGTTTGTTTTCATCTGAAAATCTGTTTTTTGATGCATATTCTTCGCTTCGCCTGTAAGTTCTTTTCGGACCTTCGTCTTCTGCGTTAAATCTGCGTTTTCTTGATGCTTTTTCGT
>JAITLJ010000169.1 GCA_031277925.1 Prevotellaceae bacterium
AGAACCGAGTTTACGAGTTCGCCGAAGGCAACGCAAGCCTTGATTTTTTGCTCACGCTGTGTTTATTTTTTATTCGTGTTCGCGAACTCCGCTACGCTTCGGTTGCTTCTTTTGTATCATACCTAAACGGTATCAAAACAGACCAAAAGATAATGATATTTTGTTGATATTCAATTTATATAAATTACAGTTTGATGGCGGGTTGGTATCAAGACAAAAGAAGATAAAGAAACAAGTTCATATTTTGCCGAATTTTTGCCTGTATCTGTATAAAACTCGGTATTTTGATTCGATAATTTATGTCTATAATTTATTAATAATTAACCGTTTCGACCCTTTTTAAGGAGCGACTAAATATATATTCCGAGATCTTTGCAAAATGTCAGTCAGTTCGGTTTTTTGGGAAAAATTTTTGATTTTTTTGTTCGGATTGATTTTGAAACCCAAACGGTATCAAAATAGACTAAAAAATAATGATATTTTGCTGATATTCAATTTATATAAATTACAGTTTGATGGCGTTTTGGTATGAAACCCATTTGTTGTCTTTTTTTATTCAACATGATGCAAAAATACATGAAATATTCCATATAAACAAATTATAATCGCCTAAATATTAACATATTATCAACTCTTTTGTCTTGCAATGGTTTCAAATTATTATTCGGTTAAAGTTTTTTCTTCTTCGCTGTCAATTTCGGTTCTGAAAATTTTGTATCCTAATGCCGCTATCGTTATGCTCATTATTGGACTTATGATATTGAAAAAGCAATAAGGCAGATACGTCAGCGTAGGAACGCCCAAAATGGTTGCCTGCGTCATTCCGCAAGTATTCCACGGAACAAGCGGCGAAATTACTGTTACCGCATCTTCGGTTGTTCGACTTAATAAGCGGCTTTCGTATCCTTTCTTTTTATAAATATCTTTAAACATCTTTCCATTGAGAACGATGGCAATATACTGGTCGGCTGTTGTGAGCGTCAAAAACAGTCCGCTGCCTACTGTGGCGGCAACCATGCTGACTGTTCGTTTTACCAAATGAATGAACGAAGATGTAATGCGTTTCAACATTCCGCTCGCCATCATTACGCCGCCAAAAACCATTGCGCAAATAATAAGCCATACTGTATCCATCATTCCTGACATTCCTCCGGTCGAAATCAAATCATTCAGTTCTGCATATCCAGTTTCTATCGAAGTGCTTCCGTAAAAAGTCATCAGCAAGCCTTTAAATTTTGATGCTATTCCCGATATTTCAAGTCCTGATATTTCGTGTAACAAATGCGACTGTGCAATAACGGCGGCAATGCCTGCCATTACAGCCGACAAAAACAATGTGATTATTGCAGGAACTTTTCTGATAATCATAAAAAACGTAATAACGGGAATTATCAACAGCCACGCAGATATATTAAAAGTTTGCTCAAGCGATGCTGTATAAAGCGCTATTTTGTCGGTAGCGGTAACATTGTACGAAAATCCGGCAACACTGAAAATAATCAACGCAATAATCATCGATGGCATTGTTGTTATCAACATATAGCGGATATGAGTAAACAAAGGTGTATCTGTTACGGATGAAGCCAAAATAGTTGTATCTGAGAGTGGTGAAATTTTATCTCCAAAATAAGCGCCCGAAATAATCGCGCCTGCAATCCATCCGGGCGAAAAGCCCTGCACCTGCCCTATTCCCAGCAATGCAACGCCTATTGTGGCAATAGTAGTCCACGAACTGCCGGTCATTACCGAAACAATAGCGCAAATGATGCATGTGGAAACAAGATAAAAACTCGGATGAATAATATGGATTCCGTAATATATAAAAGCAGGAATTATTCCGCTAATCATCCACGTACCCGACAAGGCGCCTATTATAAGAAGAATCAAGATGGCAGGCGAAATGCCTGAAATATTATTTACAATGGATTTTTCAATTTCCGACCATTTGGTTTTACAGTAAAAAATGGCTATCGCACAACAAACGGCAGCAGCAATAAGCAAAATAATCTGATTGCCTCCCGACAAAGCATCGGCGCCAAAGGTCTGTATGGTAATAAACAATAATGCAACCAGCGTCAACACTGGCAGTAACGACAACAAAATCGAAGGTTCTTTCTTATATTCATTCATATTACATATATTTGTCGCAAAGGTATATGAAATTTTTTATTATACCCAGACGAATAAAGTTGTATTTGGATTAAATCGCCAAAATTCGCTTTGGATGGTTTATCGCTGCGCTAATTTTGTAGTTTCGCTGCACAATTTAAATATTACATAGTCATCGGTTATTTGTACATGAGATATTTTTCAATACGTTTTTTGTATTCGGGTATATCGTTAAACCAAATATCCTCAATGTCTTTTACCTTGTAATTTTTTGCAAACTTTATTCTCACTTCATCGCTGCCGCATACTTTATCGAACATGCTGATTCGTTCTTTATTTTCTTTAAAAACATCTTTATCGAGTTCCTGCTTGCGAACTTCCTGCAAAAAATAAAACTGAACGAGTGAAAGCGAAACTTTTTTATAATCGATAATATGAATTTGTACGCCGTGCTGTTCAATATCTTTTGCATGATTGTAATAGGGTCGAAAATGTACAGGTCGAAAAATCATGCCGGGCAAATTGAGCGCATTCATGTCGTTTGCAAGTTTTTCGGCATCAATATTTTTTCCGGCAAATAGTTCAAACGGCAAAGTATATCCTATTCCGATATTGTAACCGTATAATTCGCCGAGTATTCCCGATATTGGATAAAAAAATGTGGATTCGGCATGTGGAATATGCGGAGACGACATCACCCATGGCAGTTTTGTATCTGTAAAGTTCATATTGCGCGTCCAGCCTTGCATTTCAACAACTGAGAGTTTGCACTGTACTCCATTTTTCAACATTTTTTCGTAATTCAAAAATTTTGCCAGTTCGCCTACCGTAAGTCCGTGAACATAAGGGATTGCAAATTGACTTACAAACGAAAAAAAACCATTGCGGGTTATGACTCCTTCCATTTTTTCGCCTCCAAGCGGATTTGGGCGGTCGAGCACAACAAATTCCATATTATTTTCGGCTGCCGCTTCCATAGCAAGTCCAAGCGTACTGATGTATGTATAAGAGCGCGAACCTATGTCCTGAATGTCGTAAACCAGAATATCAATTCCTGCAAGTATTTCGGGTGTTGGCTTGCGTAATTTTCCGTGCAAACTGTAAACAGGAAGGCTGGTTTTTTCGTCTCGTTCATCTTCAACTTGGTGACTGGCTGCGAAATTTCCGCGTATGCCGTGTTCGGGCGCATAAAGGGCAACCAAATTTACTTCGTCTGCTTCGAATAAAATATCTACGGTTGATTTCAACCGGCTGTCAACACCGGTAGGATTTGTTATCAGTCCTACGCGTTTTCCTTTGAGAATATCAAAGTTGCGCTCGCGCAAAACTTCGATTCCCGTTTTTACTTTTGGCTGCGAATAAATGCAACCGGCAAAAAGAATGGAGATTATTATTAAAACTGTTTTTTTCATATATATAAATTATTTATTGATTAATTCGCTGTACTTTCTGTATGCCTTTTATTTGCAATAAACGATGCAACACGTGGTCTAAAAATTTTGCGCTTGATATTGATATTTGAAGTTTTCCGTTAAATTCGCCTTTTTGAGACGATATGTTTATCGAGCGTATCGGTACATTTATTTGTTGCAGGGTTTCGGTAATTTTGTTAAGCATTCCTATTTCGTCATTACCTGTAAGTTTGATTGTTGCCAGAAAAGAGCCTTCGTTGCCTTCTCTCCATTTTGCCTTTATCACTCTGTAAGGAAATTTATCGAGTAGTCGTCCTGCATTCTGACAAGTAATGGTATGAATTGTTATTCCTGAATTTACTGTTACAAAGCCAAAAATATCATCGCCTTTTATTGGATTGCAGCATTTTGCCAAATGGTAGCTTAATCCGCTCAAGCGTTCGTCTATTATCAGATAATCGTTGTGTGCGGATGTTTTTTGCTGTTTTGAAATTTGTTTTGTTTCTGCCGCATCTATATTTTTTTTGTCGGATTCGGCATATAATTTTTGCAATATTTCTTTTATTTCCGGAAAATTTATTTTTTCGCTTCCTAGCAAGGCATAAAAATCTGTTGCCTGTTTCAGTTTATAATGTTTTGTAAGCGTTGTTATTGTTTCTTCAAAGGTTGATAATTTCCAGTTTTTCAGACGGCGTTCTATTATTTCTTTTCCAAGTCGGGCAAGTTTAGCTTCTTCTTCATTCAATTTAGCCCGTATTCTCGACTTTGCTTTTGATGATACAACAAAATTCAGCCAGTCGATTTTAGGTTCTTGATTTTTTGATGTTAAAACTTCTACGGTATCTCCTGTTTTAAGTTGTTCGCGTATTGTTGCATTTTTGCCGTTGATACGCGCGCCAACGCAGCGTGCGCCAATGTTTGTATGAATATCAAAAGCAAAGTCGAGAACTGTGGCGCCTTTTGGCAAACGGCGCAAATCGCCGGCAGGAGTGAAAACAAATATTTCCGTTTCGCTTATTTTATTAACGTTTTCGGTTGTTTCAATTTGCGATGTTTCCAAAAGGTTACGAACCTTGTCGAGCCAGTTTTCTACGCTTTGCACTTGTTTTACGCCTTTGTATTTCCAGTGTGCGGCGGCTCCTTTTTCGGCAATTTCGTCCATGCGGCGGGTGCGGATTTGTACTTCAACAAATTTTCCATTTGCAGCCGAAACCGTTGTATGCAGCGATTCGTAGCCTGTACGTTTAGGTCGTGAAATCCAGTCGCGAAAACGTTTTGTGTCGGGTTCGTAAATATTTGCAACAATAGAATATACCGCCCAGCAATCCGACTGTTCGTTTTCAAATTCGGAATCAAGAATTATGCGAATTGCAAAAACATCGTATATGCTTTCAAAATTTACCTGCTGAATCTGCATTTTACGCCAAACAGAACTGGCTGCCTTTGTGCGGCTTTTGATTTCATATTTGAAGGCGTTTTTTTTCAATTCGTTTTCTATCGGTATCAAAAAATTTTTTATGAATTTTTCGCGCTCCGCCGTTGTACTTTTCAGTTTATTGGTTACAAAACGGTAAGATGCCGCATCGAGATGCTTAAATGCCAGATTTTCAAGTTCACCTTTCAGATTATACAATCCTAACTGATGCGACAAAGGCGCATACAGCAGCATTGTTTCGGTTGCTTTTTGCATTTGTTTGGCAGGCGTAAACAACGACAGCGAGCGCATAATTTCGAGGCGGTCGGCAAGTTTTATAAGAGTTACACGCGGGTCGCTCGAATATGATACTATAAGTTTTCTGAAATTATCAACCTGCAAACTTGTCGCCTTTATGTCGATTTTTGATATTTTGTTTAATCCTTCGACAATACGCTGAATTTCATCGCTGAAAGCCCTTATGTCGATTTCTGTTTTCGACTTTGAAATTGCTTCGTGCAAAAACATTGCAGTTACCGATGTTGACGACAAGCCCAATTCGCCGATTATGATTTTTGCAACTTCTATGGCATGTAAAATGAATGGATTCCCATTTTCACGAGTAAAATCCGACAAACTGTTTTCTGCAATGCAAAAAGCTTTTTTTATCAACGATATATCTTTGGATGCTGATATGCCGCAGTTATTTATAAACGTATTAAAAGAGTTCTGCGTATATTCCTTATATTTGTCGTAATGTAGATCCATTTTTTCGATAATTTTAAATTAGTACATTGATATTTCGAGTAAACGCGCATGCCGATTGGGAATCAGCTTTACCTCGTCAATTTCGGCAGGTATCAGAACTGTTTCGCATTTTACCATTGATTCTTTTTTACCGTTACATTCCAAAATCGCTTCGCCGTCCACGCACATGTACGCTGTGAACGAATCAACAGCAACATAATTGCGAATTATGGTACTGTCGAAATCAACCGCCCTAACCGAAAAATGACCGTTTCGACAAATATCAACTCCCTTGTTTTTTATAATTTCATATTCGGTTTTATATGTGCTGTACGAATTATAATCTATAACATCCAAAGCCAAATCAACATGCATTTGTCGCGCTGTTTTGGCATCGTATTCGCGCCCCCAGTCGTAGATACGATATGTAATGTCGGATGTGTTCTGAACTTCGGCAAGCAAAACATTTTTGCCTATCGCATGTATTCGTCCCGAAGGAACTTCAAACACATTTCCTTCTTTTATCTTTTCAAAATTAAGAATGTCGAGCAATGTTTTATCGCGTAAAGATTTTTGCAGTATTTCGCCGTTAATATTTTGATTAAATCCTAAACAGATTTCAGCATCGTTTGCGGCTTCGATGATATACCACATTTCGTCCTTGCCATAAGCGTTATGACGTTTCAAAGCTATTTCATCGTCAGGATGCACCTGTACCGACAGTGGTTGCGCAGCATCAATAAATTTCAGCAGCAAGGGAAATTCCATTCCGTATTTTTCATATACCGATTCACCAACAAGGTCGCCCATATAAACTTCAATAAGTTCCTGTAAATTATTTCCGGATAAAAATCCGTTTGCAACAATAGAAATATTGCCGCTTACAGCCGACAGTTCCCACGACTCGCTTACCTGTTGATTCTCGTCTGCCTTGTTGTTTTTCAATGCCGCAAGTTTTTTTCCGCCCCAAACGTAATTTTTGTATATTGGATAAAATTTTAATGGATAAAGCATAATTTTAATATTTTTAGAAACTGTTTAACCTTGACTGAAACTACTGCCAAATTGCTGTTAAACCGAAAAACAGTGCAAAGTTAGCATAAAATTTTCTACATTACACACAGACCGATAAAAATGTTCGGCAAAATATACAGGGGAAATGTACACGAATTTTCAATTCTACACAGACAAATAAAAATTGTTTTCGACACTGCTGCAAGTGCGCCCGAGCCCTCGGCGGGACTTGCGCAAGCATGCGAAAGTATAAAATAGCCCTCGGCGGGACTTGCGCAAGCATGCGAAAGTATAAACTAGACCTCGGCGGGACTTGCGCAAGCATGCGAAAGTATGAAATAGACCTCGGCGGGACTTGCGCAAGCATGCGAAAGTATAAAATAGACCTCGGCGGAACTTGCGCAAGCATGCGAAAGTATGAAATAGCCCTCGGCGGAACTTGCGCAAGCATGAAAGAGCCAGTCCTGTTCCGCCGCAAATGGGGAAGAATGTATTCAGTCGCTCCTTACGAATATAAAAAAATGACAATAATACGACATTAAAAATTTCTGTCAGA
>JAITLJ010000001.1 GCA_031277925.1 Prevotellaceae bacterium
GTAAATTCATATTGCGCACTTCCGTTCTGTGGCTGATGTATGAGTTATCCAGATTGCAAAGCATTACGCCAATATATGGCGATGATATTGTAATACCGCCTGTATTTGTTAGATTGGTAGCCCACACGTCGAACGTTTCGGAAGTGGATGCCAGCGAAGTTTTATCTGACGAAAGCGAAGTAAGTCCAAATTGTTCGTTGCCGGATGCGCTGCCTCCTGCATCGGGTTTTATACCCGTAATCATTGCCTGAATGAAATTATATCCTCCGCTGCCGCCTCCTATGCCTATTGCTCCGGGATTTAGCGCCGATATTTCAAAATATCCATCCGACGAGCCGCCCCAGCCCCAGTTTACATGCACAAGGTTGTTTTCATCGTATCCATCGAAAACAAATGCATGTCCACCAGCGCTGCTGCTTCCTTTGTAATAAATAGGACGGCTGTAGTTTTTCAGTTCGGTCTTTATCATATTAATCCATTCTTCATACGAATAGTAGTTTCTGGTGATATAATTTGCTCCTGCATCATAACCGAAATAAGTTATCAATGCATTTGGAACATCACCTGAAACGGCTCCGCTGCCGTCTTCTCCGTAATTCATTTCAACGCTTACGCCGCAGTGAAACATCAATTCAGCTACTGCCGAATTTTCCGCTGCGCTGCTTGATGAATTATAGATATTGGTCATGTTGTCCCATCTGTATGTGGTATTTCCAAAATTGGCGCTTATTTGTCCAAGCGTTGAATGATTATAAGAATGTGAACCCGTTCCCTGTGCAGGGTGATTGTGAAATTTCATAATCTGAGCCATTGCCGTAGCCACGCATCCTGTGTACCAATTATTGGGACACATATTCGAATATGGCGCGTTCTGATTCCATTTTGTCATCATTAATGGTTCTACATAGTCGCGTACGCTCATCGGCGCAGGGAGATTTCCGTTTTCATAAGCCTCCCACTGCGCCTTTGTTTCGGCGTCGTGTGCTGCGTTTTTTTCGATGGCGTAGATTATTTCGCTCGACAAAAACTCCATCCAGTACATCAGGTTAGGATTGGTTTCGTCATAAGCGCCTTCGTTTGAATAGCCAAGCACAGGCACAGCCGCATCGTCGCCCGAAACTATGACAAATCCCCGGTTGCCATCCGAAGAAAATACATAGTACATTGGTTCGTACTGTACGGTTGAGTTTTGCATGCGTTTAGCCTGTTTCGATACTGTACGGATTAGTTTAAATCCGCCCTGTCGGCTCAACTTTTGCGACGAGCGCACGTACGATTGAGCCACTTTTTCCGCTTTTTCAACGCTCACTCGTTCTGCCTGCACTTGCAATGCAAACAGGGTTGAACACAGCGTTAATAAAATTAATTTAAGCAGTTTCATAATTTTTTATTTTATTTGTTGATTTATTTATTTATTTATTTATTGATATTTGTTGATATAAGTTATAAAGTTTGTAAAGTTTGATACACTCTTCGTTCTCATTCAGCTACGCCGAACGAGGAGTGCACCGTAATTAAAATATGATGTACCGCAGTTCAAATGTGGTGTACCATAATTATGATATTTACTTCGTAAATTCATTTTATGCGTTCTAAATTATAATTATTGTCTTTCATATTTCACTTTCAACTTTATGAACTTTATAACTTTACAACTTTTTTTGAATCTTTAAATCTTCCCTGTCAAGTTGCTCAAAAATTTTACTCTTTCACAATTACATTATTAATTTCCCATGTAGCCGATTCTGTATCCGTACATTCGTAACGGAATGCTATACGGAAATTTGTCGCCAGATTTGCAGCAGGTATATTCAGTTCGCCCGATGAAACATAAGTCCATGCTGTTGTTCCGTGAGTTACGTCTGTGAGTTCTGTCCATGTAGTCGTTGTCGGGTCGCCCGAATTGTAGTTGTTGGATACATATACCTTATACCAGCCTTGGCTTAAACCTACGGTCATGCTTGCTGCCGGTCCGCGGGCATGATTGAATACAACTTTTGCCGATGAGTATGCCGACATATCAATAGCAGGCGATATAAACCAATCTACATTTGCGTGACTGTTACCTGTAAATCCCGACATAATTGCGCCATATTGAGAGTCGAACGACCATACTTCGGCACCTGTTATGCTGTAAGCGGTAAATTTGCTGAAACTTGCCTGTGTGAGCAGCGTTTCGTTGAAAATTTCATTGCCTCCTGTGCCGCCGCCACCCTGTCCGTCAAGAACAAAATCGCCTGCCAGTCCCGGACAATCTCTCAATCCCGATATTCCAAAGTATGTGCGCAAAACGCCTTTCACTTTTAATGTTTTCTTATAATTTTCGGGATGTGTAACTAAATTTACATCCGTGCGCAAAGGTGTTGCCGAAGTCAGATTTACAGCAATGCATTTTGTATAATCTGTTTCATCTGGCGAGTCGGCAATCAAAACCGCAGTATTACGTACATTTGCAGTACCGAATATAACATCTTCCGGACCGTCTATTGTCGATGTCTGATTATTGTCGTCAATAATTCCGCCTACAATATACCCTTGCGTCCATGTAACAGGATTTCCCGATACGTTTTGATTTGATATGCCTTCGACAACAGTATAAGGATTGGTTTCGCTTCCTTCTCCTGTGCCGCCACCGCCGCCGCCGCCATCGTCGGGATCAACGATTGGGTCTGAGGTTTGGTCTTCGGTAGTGATTTTTATATCGTCAACGCGCGCTCCGTATGTGGTTGTTGCAGCCGTAAATTTCAGTTTAATGGTATTTGCGCCGGCAGGCAGGCTAATCGAAGTTGATACCAGTCCCCACGATGCATCCGCTTTTGTGTATGTAATGGGTATCCATGTACTTGTTCCGTTGATTTTGTATGCAACCGAAATGATGTTGTTTGTTTCGTTGCTTCCGAACGAGAGCGTCAAATTTTGCGCTCCGCATGTAGCAATGTCGTTTACGAGCAAACTTGCTCCGCCGGCAGCAGCCATCATGGCATTGCATTCGCCGCTTGCGCCCGAATAGCCCGACGAATTTGAATTGTTTCGCACCGACACGGCTCCGCTTTCGGCGGTATAGGTTACGCTTGCTGCACCTTTTCCTTCTATTAAATATCCTGTATAATCGGCAACAGAGGGCCATGGGCTTCCTGTTACGGCATTTCCGAAAGTTTCTCTGTAAATCACTTCGCCGTCGCCTCCGCCGCCGCCGCCGCCAAACCGCGGGCTGTACAAATCCACGTCAGCCGTGTCGCGAATAAGCAGCTGGTAGGTTTTGGTAGAGCCTGTAACATAAAGCGAAAGTACCGCCGTTATCGAGCCGCTTCCTGTGGGCAGCGGCAGCAGCGCAAATGTTGCATAACTGCTGTTGCGCAGTATTGCCGTATTTCCGTCTTTGTCTTCGATGGTGCGGTTTGTGTTTGCATCGGAGGTGGCATAGGTTGCATCGGGCGTTGCAAACTGCACATCGTTTATTTTAATAAGTTTTCCTATCAAATCATCGCGGCTTGCAAACTGCGAAATCGCTACCACTTCGGGTTCTACATCTTTCACTTCGTAGTCTTTTACAATATAGTTTGCGACAGCCGTTGCCGGTATGCGCGAAGGTGAAGTTTCGCCCTCGTTGGGCGCCATTCCAAGCTGTATCAGTCCGCTGTACGAGCCCAGATACAGTCCTTTGAGTTTCACAAGCACTTTGCGTCCAACGCGATAATTGTTGCTGATATTGCTTTGGTCGATAACAATGGGAAGACCTCCTGTTTCGTCCTGTATATACAGGGTTTTAAAGATGTTTCCTTCCTTGTCGCTCGAACAGACGTTACCTGCCACTATCAAATCCTGTGTGATTTCGACAGTAGAGTTTATGTATTTTGCCTTTAAGTCGGCAATGTTGATATTAGCCGTCAGACCGTGTTTGTATAAATTCTCAATCGGAAAATCAAACTTGTTGTCCACGCATGATGTAATACCCAAAAATGTTGCAATAATCGCAGCCAGCGACATAAATTGCGTTTTTATTAATGATCTCATTGTATTATATTTTAAATTTTGTTTCATTTTATTTTTATTGTATCGAATGTTTATATTAAATTTTTAAATAAATTAAAATCTGTATGCTATTTGAAAGAAAAATGTTGTGCCGTAGGCGTAATAATATCGCGGCTCGAAGGTAGCCGATTCGATGTCGCTAAGGTTGATGCGCATGGTTTCGTAACCTCCCGTCTTGATATTTTTTTTGTTGAAAATGTTTTGTACGTTAAGCATAAACTGTAAATAGTTGTTGCGCAAACGCACTGAATATCCTCCCGACAGGTTGAATGTAAGGGCTTCTGGCAGTCGTGTTTGCGCTGCATATTTTTTTATAATTTCATAGTCTGTATCAACTACGTTTTCGTATAATGATAAAATGCGCTTTATTGAGCTGAAATCCAAAAAGGCATTTGCTGCATAGTTGCCTCCGAAACTTATCCACCAGTATTTTGGCGAGTTGTAGGTAAGTTCGATGCTAATTGCCGTTTGTGGCGTTCCTTCCACGTAGAATCCCTTTATATAAGCCTTTTCGTCTTCAACCAGTATTTTGGCAGTTGCATCCTGCACAAGGGTAATCAGCGGATTGTTGGTATATTCGTATTTACCGTGAGCAAAGGCAGCTTCGAGCGCTGTTGTTTGCGAAAGTTTCAACTGTAATCCTGTTTCAATTCCAACATATCTCTGGTTTACTCCGCGCATGGAAAGGTTCAGATACGAGCCGTACGAGTCGTCGTAGTAACTTGCAGTTTCCGATTTGCCTTTCATTGTGGTATAATAGCCTGTAATGCGCGCCTGCACATAAGGCGAACGAACGATGTAACTCAAATCGGCGCTTGTAATTTTTTCGTTTGTCATGTTGTTCATCACATTGTCGCGTGTGCGCGGCGAAAGGTAAATATTTCTATAAAACGGCGCCCGCGTCATTATGGCTGCGTTGCCATCAATAAAATGACGTCCTGTTATTTTGTATGTAAATCCGCCTTTCAGAGCATAATTGCCAAAGTTGTGAGTTTGCGCCTTGCCAAACGAGTTGTTCGGAAACAGTCCTGTTTTGGCAAGTCCTTCGCGATAAAATGATGTATTTGAAAGTTGCGGACCAAAATATACATCTGCCGCATTAAATTTCATGCGCAGCAGCGTCCACAGGTTCAGTTCCGTGTGATGTATTATGTAATCGTAGCCAAAACGGTCGCCTGTTACTGCTTTTTTATTAGGATTGTTCAGGTTGCTTTGATAATAATCATCATTTGTCGGATAATCGCGTTTTGCGTATTTGTCAATATCAAGCCAGTAGTCGGCGCCAAGCAAATCCTGTATTTCCTTAAAATATTTCGTTTTCACGTTACGCATTTCGGCGCCTGCATGCAAACTTATGTTTTCGTTGAGCGAAGTATTCAAAACAGTATTAAACGAAAATATGTTGCGGTCGTTACGGCGGTCTTCTATAATATATTTTGCCGAATATTTACCGTCTGCATCTGTTTCGTCTCTGTTTTGCTGATACAAACTTGTCCAGTTTATTTGATTTACCGACGGGTCGTTTTTGAATTTGTCGGCAACCATTTGTCGCGTTTCGGGATTTGTAAAATAACTTGGCAGGTTGCGATAATAGTCGGGGCGGGGGTCGTAGGCTTCGCCCCACGAAAGCGCATACTGTCCGTCTCTGCCAAAAATGTATCCCAAAGAAGTTGTAAGGTTTGATTTTTCATCAATTTGCCAGAAATGGTTCAAAGTCAATACAGGCTGATGCGATTTTCGCACGCGCGAATTGCGTTTTTTACCATTTTGCCAGCCCCAGTAGGAATTGTAATAATTGTTTTCCATCAGGCTGTAAACTTCGTCTGAAGATCCGCCCTGCATTCCGCGTTCGTTTGGCGAGGCAAAGGCTGTGAATGCAATGCTGTGTTTTGAATTTATTTTCTTTTCAAGGCTTAACAAATATGCCCACGCATCATAGGATGTGGCTTCTGCATAACCTTCTTCGCCAACTCGGCGCGATGCCGAAACGGCAAACGACCAGTTGTTTTCCATCATTCCCGTAGCCGCCGTAACCATCAACCGGTGTCTGTACTGTGTATTTGCAGCAGCATACGAAACTTTTACCTGTTTTCTGAAACTTGATGCGCGCGTATTTATGACAGTAGTTCCGCCAAGCGCACCGAATGTTTCGTCCGAAGGCGAAAGCCCGTTGCTGTACGTCTGATTTCTTACGGCGTCGTTCAGCCCGCCGAACATGGCAAACACAGGCTGTCCACGTTCAACTTCGTTCAATTTCATGCCATTTATATATATCAACGAATTATGCGATTCGTATCCGCGCTGGCGAAAACGAAACAGACCGAGATTGAATCCGCTCAGCGACAAAAATGCATCTTTCGTTGACGACAGCAGCGCCGAAGTGTTTTGCGCAGATGAAATATCGTCATCTAATTCTATTTCGGAAATATAATCAATTTCCTGATTAAGATTGACCGTTCTTTGCAGCCGTATCGTTCCCAAATCCGTAACTGCTCCGAAATCAATTTCCGTTTCATACAGCTGATATCCGTCTGCAACAATCGCTACATAATGTTTACCTTGCCTTAATGATAATTCAAATGTGCCGTCTGCCTTGCTTGTTGCCGCCTGTACGACATCGCCTGCCTGAATTTTTGCATCTGCTATCGGGCGATTTGTTCCCGATTCAATGATTGTCCCTTTATAGATATTTTGCTGTGAATATACTTGCATACAGACAAAACACAGGGCTAATAATACTAATGTTTGTTTCATATTTACATTTTTTGTATGTTATATTAAAATATTCGGAATTAATAATAAATGACAGACAGAATATCTTTTGTCAATAATTTTTTTATTATTCCTTAAAGTTATAATTATTAAACGGCGCAAGCCGTCATATTGTTTTTCAATGCACAACCGACAATTATGCAGCAACACTGTGATTAATGCTGTTTCAAAAAATGCAGATATGGCAAATCCAAAAATAAAACTGTATTGGCATATATTTGTCAATACCGCCGAAATTCCAATGTTTACTTGGGTTTTAAAGGTCTGGAACTTATAATTTATATTATAGGCGTTCATAATTGCTGCAAAATCAATGCGTTTTTTTCTATTCTTTTTTACAAAAATCATTAAATCAGTTTTTACATAAAGCATATATTTGTTGACATTTGCATAATATTAAATTGTTAATAATATAAATTATAGGACAGAACTTTTGAAAAAAAAATGCATTAAAATCAATCAATAATAATTAACTTAACAACTGCCAATTAATAAAATGTATAGTTTAACAATCGAACTATGCAATTGATACAAAAATATGTTGCAAAAGTAAAAAAAATATTATCTTTGGCTGTTAATTTGATGATTAATTTAATATTAATTTAATATTAATGATGCTAATGTGTTATAATACAAGTTGTTTTTTTATCAACACATATTGTTAACAGTTAAGTTAACTGTTAAAAAAAGGAAAATCTATTCACTGTTGCAACAATACATAATGTTAAAATAATATGAAAAATAAACATAAATTTATAAAAATGAAAAAACTGAGATTAATATTGATTTTTGCGTTAATCATATCAAACATCAACGCACAGGAAAAAAAGAAATACCGTATAGCCTGCATGGCTTTTTATAATGTTGAAAATCTTTTTGATATTTACCATGATGAAGGTAAAAACGATTATGAATTTTTGCCCGACGGTTCCAGCCAGTGGACAGAAGAACGCTATCGGAAGAAATTGGAAAATATATCGGAAGTAATATCAAAAATCGGCGTAAAAACGGTTCCGAGCGGCGCTGCTGTCGTAGGATTAAGCGAAATTGAAAATCGTCGCGTTCTTGAAGATCTGGTTGCCATGCCGCTGATAAAAGACAGAAATTATCAAATTGTGCATTACGAAGGTCCCGATGTTCGCGGCGTTGATGTTGCATTAATTTACCAGCCTGCAATTTTCAAACTCGTATCAAGCCGTTCGGTTCGCTTAACCATTCCTTACAATACAGGATTTTTTACGCGTGACCAGCTTTTAGTTTCTGGAATTATTGACAATGATACGGTTCATATTATCGTAAATCACTGGCCATCGCGCAGCAGCGGCGAAAAACGTACAAGTCCCTTGCGCTGCGCCGCCGCCGACCTTACACGCAGCATCGCAGATTCAATAATGCAAATCGACCCGAATGCAAAAATCATCGTTATGGGCGACCTTAACGACGATCCTGTAAACGAAAGCATCGTCAAGCATCTGCGCGCCAAAGGAAAACAGGAAAATCTGAAAAATGGCGACATGTTCAATCCGATGTATAAAATGTATAAAGATGGCGTAGGCTCGCTCGCTTACCGTGATGCATGGAGTTTGTTCGATAATATTATAGTAAGTCAGGGCTTGCTCGGAGACGATAAATCTACCTTTAAATTTTATCAGGCAAAGGTTTTTAATGAAAATTTTTTGGTGCAGCAATCGGGCGCATTCAAAGGCTATCCGTGGCGCACTTATGCAAGCGGCTCTTATCATGGCGGATATGCCGACCATTTTCCTGTGTATATGTACATGATAAAAGAAGCGAAATAAACTGATACCTTGCAAAAGAAAAAACGTAAATGTTAAAACAAAAATTTATAATTGCGACTCTTATTGTTTTTTCTGTTGTATTTATTTCATGTTCTGAATTACGAAAATCTGGTTATACTGATAAAATTCCTAAACGTCAGAAACATGCAATTTCAGGAAGCGAATTTGCCGAAAAAGCAAGAATACTTGATGCCGAACAACGCGAAAAATTGATTTTAGAGGAAATATGTTCGGGCAATTTCCCTGATTTTATGCGAAAACCTGTTACCATAAAAACAACGGCAATTATTGACGGCAAACTTATAGAAGCAAAATATTTTGTAATGTCCGACTATTTGATGATAGGCAATGATGACGATTTTATAAGAGTTCCCATGCAACCGAAAACCGCTCAAAAAATTGCAGATGAATTTGGTTTTTTCCTTTCTACGCCCAAAATTTGCGATGATATATACAATAATGCAAAAGTAAAACTGGAACCTCATCCGTTGACTGTTGCACGCGACAGTTTTGATACTTTTGTAAAACATAATAAAATTATCGAAAATCAAAGGCTTCAACGCAAAGGCTTGATTGCAGGAATAAAAAAGGATGTTGTAATTACAGGCGCAACATTAAGAAATCCGAAAGCCAACAGAGTTGTAATTTACGGTTGGCACAACCTTGACGGCAAACCTGTTCAACCTGTTTATAGCGGACATGTTGACTGGTATGTAGATTACAGTCATGGAATAAGACTTGTTCATCAGACAATATTAATTAATGGAAAACCTGTGAATTATTGCGATGTGTTAAATGACAATAATATGAATATATTGCTTTGCAACGAAGACGATTGTGCCTGCGTCGGCTATTATGTTGAACAATGAATGGTTGAATAATCAAACCCTGTTATAAAATTTTACAAAGCAACAGTGGTTGATTTTATTTCAACATGAATTAGTGTGGCGAAGTGTTTACGATTATTATATAATCTTTAACTGTTTTATGAATAAATATTTTAATGTAATGTTAATTTTTAATTTTTCAACCTGTAAATATGAGTTATATTATTTTTTTTAATTGAAATTTGACAGTTTTATATCAGACTGATATTTTAATATTTTTCGATAATTTAACATGCAGTAAATCGGGTAATTTTCATTGATATTAAAAATATTTATAATTTTGTTTTAGCAAAACATTGAAAAATAATTTTCAATAAGTTGTATGGTTAAAGATTTAGAGAGTTTTTTTTTATTAAATATACATATATGAAACCAAAAGTATTGAAATACGTATTGCCTGTTTTTATTTTGACAACACTGTGTTTTTCGGCAAGAGCGCAAAGTAATTACAGCAAGGCGATCGACCTGTACAATAAAGGCGTTTATGTTGAAGCGCAGCAATTGTTTTTACAGGAACGTTCGTCAACTCCGGCAACCGACCATACAAAGCTGTCGAACATTGATTATTACAATGCCATGTGCGCTCTCAAACTGAAACAGTCGAATGCCGAAGTTACGGCGCAATCGTTCATCAACAAATATCCCGACAGCAAATTGCGCAACGATCTGGTGTTTTGGCTCGGGGTTTATTTTTATGATGTAAAAAATTCGTATCGCGATGCTGCAAAATATTTTCAGCAGGTAAAACGCGGCGAACTGTCGCCCGGCGAACAAGGCGAATTTGATTTTAAATACGGACAGACTTATCTTAAATCGGGCAATACCGATGAGGCGTTGCAGCGTTTTGCAAATGCAAAAAACAATATTCATACGCGCTTTGCATCGCAAGCCGAATATTATTATGCTCATACCTTGTACGAGCAGAAAAAATATGCCGCCGCTCTCGAAAGTTTTTTAAATCTTAAAAACGACAGCGATTTTGAAAATTTAGTACCTTATTATATCCTGCAAATTTATTTTTACCAAAAAGAATACGACAAGGTTATAAGCGAAGGAACGGTTTTTTACGAAAAAGCCACGAAACTGCGTCAGGGCGAGGTTGCACGAGTTGTTGCAGAATCATATTTACATAAAAACGATTATGCAAAAGCGCGTGAATATTTTGATAAATACGAAAATTCGTCTTCGGCGCGCGGCAAAATTTCGGCTGCCGATTATTATTTGATGGCTTATATCGATTTCAAACAGGGAAATTATGATAAAGCAGCCCAAATATTGCAGCGCATAACGATAAAAAACGATACTTTAAGCCAAAAAATCTTGTATTTGCTTGGCGGAATTTACGTAAATACCAATAAGAAAGATAAAGCCCTGCCGACTTTTGAACGTGCAGGCAAAATGAATTTTGATGACGAAACAACCGCTGATGCAAAATTCAATTATGCCAAACTTGCTTTGGAAATAAAAGGCGACACAAAACCAATGAGCGATTTTTTGAAAACTGATAAATCGAAAGCAAACGACCCGCAAATACGAAACTTTTTGATGAATACTTATATTTCCGAAAAACGCTTCGATGAGGCGATTGCTTTGATAGAAAGCGCTTCAAATCCTACTGAACAGGATTATGCAAACCTTCAAAAAGCCACATATTACGCAGGACTGGAAGAATTTAAAGCAAAAAAAATAAACGAAGCGCTTAATTATTTTGATTCATCCCTGAAACTGTCGAAATACGATGCAACTGTTGCAAGCCTTGCAAAATATTGGAAAGCCGAAATTCAATACAGCCAAAAAGATTATGAATCGGCAAAAACAGGATTGAAAAACTTTATAAATACAAGCCTTACAAAAAATACCAACGAATATAAAATGGCTCATTATACGCTTGGCTATTGCGAACTGAATAACCAAAATATTAACGAAGCTGTGTCGTGGTTTACAAAATATCTGAATCTTGCAGGAAATTCAAAAAACGTTTATGTTGCCGACTGTTATAACCGAATAGGCGATTGCAAATTCAAGCAGCGCAATTTCAGACAGGCAAGCGAAAACTACGAACGCGCTTACGAAATCAAACTGTCAAATCCCGATTATTCGCTGTATCAAAATGCGCTGTCGCTTGGCTTGCTCAACGATGATGTGAAAAAACGCAAACTGCTTTCAACAATTATCTCGCAATATCCAAATTCGCAATATGCGGCAGCGGCTTATTTTGAATCGGGCAGAATGTACGTGCAGAAACAGGATTATACGAACGCTGAAAAAGATTTTAAAGCCATTTTGAATAAATACAGTAAGACATCTTATTATCGTCAATCATTGATAGAACTTGGACTTATAAATATAAACGCCGACAAAAACGACGAGGCTTTGGCATATTACAAAAAAGTTATTGATGAATATCCCAATTCGGCAGAAGCAAAAACAGCGCTTGACGGAATAAAAGATATTTACGTAAACATGGGAAAAATAAACGAGTTTTTTGCATACACCGACAAAAAAAAGATTTCGGTAACAGGCAATAACCGCGACTCGCTTTCGTTTGCCGCCGCCGAGCGACAGTATCTTTTGGGCAACTGCGATAATGCTGTAAACGCACTGCAACAGTATTTGAAAGATTTTCCTGCCGGAAACAACTGTTTACACGCAAAATATTACATGGGCGACTGTTATTATCGAAATCAAAAATATGCCGAAGCAGCCGATATGTTCAAAGATTTGATTGATATACCGGCAGCAGATGGATTGCCACAAAATATTCTTAACAGATATGCGCGCGCAAAATATCTGATTGAAGATTTTGAATCGGCGGCGCAGGCATTTGCACGTGCCGCCACTACATCAAAAAACGACGAAGACGTGAAAGAAGCCTTACTGTTTGCAATGCGGGCATACAACAAAATTAAAAATTATGAACTTACGGTTGAAATGGCTACAAAATATTACGCTTTGCCCCAAATTAACGAAGATGCCAAAATCGAAGCGCTTACAAAAAAAGCACACGCTCTGAAAGAACTCGGCAAGGAAAATGAAGCCATTGAAAATTTCAAAATTCTGGCGAAAAAACCGAGAACAGTCGAAGGCGCCGAGGCTACTTATAATGTGATTGACTATTTGTATCAAACAGGAAAAGCGGCAGAAGCCGAAAAAATGGTTTTACAGTTCAGCGAAACCAGAACTTTTCATGCCGAATGGCTTGCACGCAGTTTTATTGTGCTTGCCAACATTTATATTGATAAAAAAGACTATTTTCAGGCAGAAGCCACTCTTAACAGCATAATAGAAAATTACAAAAAAACAGATGACGGAGTTATCGACGAAGTAAAAGAAACGCTTGAAACTGTTAAAAAATTGAAAGATAAATAAAATTAAATAACTAACAATTAAATATAATAATATGAAAAAACTGTTGTCAATATTTCTTTTGAGCGGATTTGCCTTTTCGCTTGCGGCTCAAGTAAACAAAGATGTTGAAGTTACACGCAACTATGACCCGACTGTTATGGATGCTCAAAAAATCTGGTACGAACCGACAATTACCGCCGATTCGTCTAATGTTCGCGATGCTTTCAGTTATTCGATATTTCCGAAATCATCGCCCGGCAATTTCGGACTGGCGCCAATTTCGTCAGCAAAAATCATCGACGGCGAAAATTCGCTGCCCGGACTTGGTTATATCAGAGCAGGCGCAGGCTATCAAATTTCGCCGCTCTTCGATTTTTACATCAGCAATAAAAACACTCAATCGGTTCTGGTGGGTTTTTATGCAAATCACCGCTCGTTTTTCGGCAAAACAAAACTAGAAAACAATGAATATATCAAAAAAGTTAAAAGCAATTTTATGAATAACGATTTGGGGATTTTCTCAAAGTTTTTCCTCGATGGCTCAACCGTTACGCTGAACGCCGACTATTCGCGCCGCGATCTGTATCTCTACGGTCTCGACCCTGAAATATATTCTTTGGGCGATTTTTCATCGCTGGAAAAAGACAGACGCGCAATGAACCTGTTTAACGGAAATCTTCTTTGGAAATCGGACAGAGATGCCGGCGAAGTATTTTATTCGTTTGGCGCCTCGTACCAGCTTTTTAATGCACGAGACAAACATGATGCGATAAAAAGCGTATCAATGAAAGAAAATGCCTTTGCGCTTTCGGGATTGCTTGGCGCCAACCTTATTGACGAAACACAGTCGATATCAATAGCGGCGCGCGCTGCACTGTACAGCCGAAATAAAGATCTGGATACACTGGGCAATAATATTCTTTTGAGCGCCTTGCCTTCGTGGAATTACAATGACGATTACCTTGCGGTGAAACTCGGCGTTCAATATCTTTTGGACAATTACAACAAAACAACAAAACATCGCATTTATCCTGCCGTGTCGGCATCTTACAAAATACATGATTATTTCACTCTCGGAATGGAAATAAAAGGCGAAACTGAAGTAAATAATTTCCGCAAGCTTGCACTCGAAAATAATTATATGGCATTTGGAAATATTGAGAAAAAATTAGACGCATATCCCTATGATTATTCTTTATATCTAAATCCTGCATTCAAAAATACCAATCATAAATTAATCGGAGTATTTTCGATAAAAGGCGATATTGAATCTTTTTCATACAACATTTTTACTTCATATTCAAAACTCGAGTATTTACCATTATATACAAATAATACAGCAAAATTTTTTCTTCCACCCATTTATCCAAATAACGATACATACGAATATGATTACAATGCATTTACTATAAGATATGCCAAAGGAAACAAAATAACCACAGGCGCAGAACTGTCGTACAACGATGACGATTTTTCGGTGTATGCAAAAGCGGTTTATAATAAATATAATTTAAAAACGGAAAATAATGTCGAAATTGAACACGCATGGCACAAACCGGCTTTTGAAGGCAATTTGAATCTACGATACAAAGTTTCGTACGATTTGGTTATTACGGCTGATTTGCGCACCTTACTGCAGCGTTATGCTATTAATAATTACAAAGCATGGTCATGGTTATCATCAACGGCTGATGTAACTGTCGTATCCCGCAAACTGAAAGATGTTTTCGATTTGTCGCTTGGCGCCGAATATCTTGTTACAAACAAATTTTCGGTATTCGGAAATCTGTCTAATGTGTTAAATCAAAAATACGATATTTACAGTCGTTATCAGGTACCCGGATTTATTGCCTCTGTCGGTCTTACTTACAGATTTTGATGATATGTTATAATTCAAAAACAGATAAAAATACAATTTTGTACTCTGTTGGCAACCCTGCCCAAGACCTTGGCGGAACTGTCGGAAGCATCCGAAACCCTGCCCGAGCCCTCGGCGGGACTTGCGCAAGCATGCGAAAGTATGAAAGAGACCTCGGCGGGACTTGCGCAAGCATGCGAAAGTATGAAAGAGACCTCGGCGGGACTTGCGCAAGCATGCGAAAGTATAAAATAGCCCTCGGCGGGACTTGCGCAAGCATATAAACATCTAATATCAAACGTTAAAATACAATGCAATATAAGATACAAACAGTAATTTCGCCCGAAGAAGCGAGCAACAGCGAAGCAGTTAAAAGACATGCAGCGCAAAAACTGAAAATATCAGTCGCCGAAATAAGCGACATTCGTATCGAACGCAAATCAATAGATGCACGTTCACGCAAGCCTGTAATAAATTTGCTTTTGACTGTTTTTTGCGGCGAAAAAGCGCCATCGCCCAAGGCAGATTTTAAATATCAGGACGTAAGCAATAAGCCCGAAATTTTGATTGTCGGTTCGGGTCCGGCAGGATTGTTTACAGCGCTTCGTTTGATAGAACTTGGATTGAAACCTGTGATTCTTGAACGCGGAAAAAATGTAAGCGACCGCAAAAAAGACATCGCCACAATGATTCGCAATAAAAATATCAATACCGAATCAAATTACTGTTACGGCGAAGGAGGAGCGGGTACCTTTTCGGATGGTAAATTATATACGCGTTCAAACAAGCGCGGCAATGTTTACGGCATACTCCAGCGCTTTCATTTTCACGGAGCGCTGGACGAAATTCTGTACGAAGCGCATCCGCATACAGGCACCGACAAACTGCCCGAAATGGTGAAAAACATGAGCCGCACAATTGTTGAATGCGGAGGAAAAATTTATTTCAACAGCAAAGTTAGCGATATAATTATCAGCAACCGGAAAATGTTAGGAGTAAAATGCGCCGACGGCAGTATTTACAAAGCCAAAGCCACGGTGTTGGCAACTGGACATTCGGCGCGCGACATATACGAACTGCTGAACAGAAAAAATATAAAAATCGAGGCTAAAAACTTTGCAGCAGGCGTGCGTGTCGAGCATCCGCAACCGCTGATAGATTTAATACAATATCACAGTAAAACGGCGCGACAGTTTCTGCCTGCGGCAAGTTATTCGCTGACGGCGCAGGCATACGGACGCGGCGTATATTCGTTTTGCATGTGTCCGGGCGGATATATCGTTCCTGCATCAACGGCAAATGACGAAATTGTTGTAAATGGAATGTCGTCGTCGCGCCGGCATACGCCATTTGCCAACTCGGGCATTGTGGTTGAAATACGCATCGAAGATTTGAAAGATTTTACAAAGTATGAAAATCTTTGCGGATTGAAATTTCAACAGCAAACAGAAAGAGCGGCTTTTGAAAATGGCGGCGGCGGACAGATTGCGCCCGCACAGCGTTTAACCGATTTTGTAAATTCAAAATATTCATCCACCTTGCCCGCATCATCATATCTTGCCGGATTGAAAACATCAGCTCTGCACGAATGGTTGCCTGCATCAACAGTAAAATGTTTGCAGGATGCGTTCATGATTTTCGATAAAAAGATGCACGGATTTCTCACTGCCGAGGCATTAATTGCAGGCGTAGAAACTCGGTCATCTTCGCCTGTCCGTATTCCCCGTAACGAAACCATGCAACATGTCGATATCGAAGGATTGTTTGTTTGCGGCGAAGGCGCCGGATATGCCGGCGGCATTACATCATCGGCAATGGATGGCGAAAAATGTGCCGAAATGATAAAAAAAACAATGCAATGAGACCTTTGCAAAATGTCAGTCAGTTCGGTTTTTTTGGAAAAAATTTTTGATTTTTTTGTGCGGATTGATTTTGAAACTGGTTTTTATGGCGGTTTTTAGAGTTTTTTTCGTTTTTTGCGCAAAAAAGTGCTTCTTTTTAACATTATTTCCTTATTTTATTGCGTTTGCTATAATAATGCCCGGCGCACGATATAAATTGTACGCTATGGCTTCAAGTAAATGTTGAGTGTGAGTCTTTTCCAAGCCCTTGTAACGAGCGCGCCCTGTTCTGAACCAGCGCTTCATGCCTCCAAAAGTTCGCTCGACAACCCAGCGCCTTTTGCTTATTAATTTGTTAAACTGTTTTTCTCTGTTGCTTAATGGTTTGTTTTTTACGGCTTTATGCATTATTCTATTCTTTATTTTTTTATCTTTAAGAAATTTA
>JAITLJ010000005.1 GCA_031277925.1 Prevotellaceae bacterium
AGATATGTCGTTTTTACCAATAAACAATTCATAGCGGGATATATTTCTTTCTTCTTTTGTCTTGATACAAAAGAAGCAAAAAATCAAGGCTTAGTCTTCTCGGCGACCCGCTAAACGGCTCGATTGCTAACAGAATAATGTCTCTCTACGTTCGACGGAATTCTGTTTTAACGCAATCTTCGCCGAAGCGGGTACCCCGCCTGCGAAGCCTATGCCGATCTTTCTTGCTATTCATCTTTTGTATTGTATTTGGCTGTACTTTTCTAATAATCAACATGCAGAAAACTTATTAGGTTATGAAAATTACGGCTTTCTGCCTGTCCCGTTAGGGACTGAATATTAGTAGAAAATTTACCGTAACAACGATTACGTGCGGAGCATTGACGGTTTTTCAAGTCATTTGTGATAAACCCGCACGTGGTGCACGTAGATATTTCGTTTTTACCATTGTTCTTTAAATCTTAAATTCTTAAATTTTAAATCTTTAAATTACGGAGCCTGTCCCGCTAGGGACTGAATATTAGTAGAAATTTTGCAGCAGAAAAGTTTACGTGCGGAGCGCTGGCGGTGTTTCATGTCATTTGTGATAAACCCGCACGTGATGCACAAAGCAATGTCGTTTTAACCAACATTTTGTCCCTGAATAGCACTAAATTATCTGACAGAAAAATCTAATGTCTTATTATTATCTTTTTTATTCATGAGGAACGACTACATAAATTTTTTTATAAATTGTTTTTGCCGTCAGTTGCGCAAATTTCATAAAAATTTTTCAACAAGAATATCGCGCATTTCGGCTACGCCTGTTGTGGCTTTTTGTTTTATTACTGTTATATTTTGAATGTAAAAAGTATTGACGTCTTTCGGGTTGATTAAAAATACGGGAACGTTGTTTTTTTTGTAATTCACTAATCCTGCCGCAGGATAAACATTAAGCGAAGTTCCTATTATTGCAATTATATCTGCCTGCGAAACATTGCTGGCAGCTGCATTCAGCATTGGAACGGCTTCGCCAAACCATACTATGTGCGGACGAAGCTGCGAGCCGTATTTATCGGTATCGCCAAGGTTTACAGGTTTATAACCGATGTCATAAACAGTATCTTCGTCGGCAGTGCTGCGTACTTTTGTAAGTTCGCCGTGCAGATGTATAATATTTGTACTGCCTGCGCGCTCATGCAGATTGTCAACATTTTGAGTTATTATGCAGACATTGAAATATTCTTCGAGTTCGTATAGAATTTTATGCGCTGCGTTTGGTTCTGTTGTAGCAAGTTGTTTGCGCCGCTCATTATAAAAATCAAGTACTAATTTTGGGTTTTTATACCATCCATCTATACTGGCAACGTCCATTACGTTATGCTGTTCCCAAAGTCCATCTGAATCTCTGAAAGTAGATATTCCGCTTTCGGCGCTGATGCCGGCGCCAGTTAATACAGCTAATTTTTTCATAATTTGTAAATTAATTTGCCAAATGTACATGAAAATTTCCACATTACACATAAACGGATAAAAATTACGGCGATATACTATTGTTTTTTTATAAAAAAAGGAGTCAATGCCTTAATATTATTCTTATTATTATCAGGCTTACAAACTCGAAGTTCAATTTTTTTGTGCGCGGTCAAATAATTCCCGATGTAAAAGCATTTAGTCGTTACTTACGAATATATAACTGCTGTTTATTTTCGCTTGCGGGCAATATACAGCAATTCGGATTTATTCAAACGATAACGGGCAATCAGTTCAGGATTCAAATATTTGTTTATATCAAAATTTTCTACTTCAAATCCTGCCGATTCCAGCCTTTGCGAATAGTCCAATCCGTACAGTCGCACATGATCGTACTGACCGAAAGCCTTTTCGCGTTCTTTTGGATCGGTAACAGTTTTGTCTTCGTAAGTAACAGTTCGTTGCATGTCTATCGGCACCTGCAAAATTGCCCAGCCGCCGGGTTTTATCACACGATACAACTCTTTCATTGCAGCAAAATCATCTTCAACATGCTCTAATACATGATTGCAAAATATCACATCATACAAATTGTCGTCGAGAGGAATTTTCATAATATCGAAATGCATATCGGCAATAGGCGACAGCAAATCAGCCGTTTGATAATTTAGATTTTTACATTTCTTAAAACGGTAAATAAAAGGCTGTTCGGGAGCAATGTGTAATACTTTCAGATTAGCATCGAAGAAATCGGTAAAATTTTGCAAATACAGCCAAATCAACCGATGACGTTCCAGTGATAAGCATCCGGAACAAAGACGATTGGAAGCGCCGCGATTACCATAAGGCAAAAAAGAACGAAAATGCTTTTTACATATCGGACATTCTACTTTGCGACCATAATAAAACGGACGCGCCAAGGCAACAAAAATGAATGAAAAACGTATAAGTATCGGACGAGGTATATGTTTAACAAAAAATTTAATCAATTTATTCATTATTTTCAGTTTATTTGTCATACTTGCTTGAGATTTTTATTATTTTGTGAAATCCGCACCTGCCGATATAATTTTTCGCAGGGATTGTGTTTTACATGCATCGGACGCAAAAAATCCGGCAGTTAAATCACTTTTGCACATTTTCGATAATATTTCCACTATTCTATCATTAAAAAGATCTGTCCAATAATTTATATTACAGGACAAAGTTAACTTTCGCAAAGATATGTAATTATTTGATAATTACAAATACTATATGTTTAAAAATGTTTTTTTAACACCTTATAATATCTTATTATACACCAATTTAGCATTGTCTGTAATATAAATTATAAACCCCTTAAAAAAAACAACAAAAAAAATCGTATATGTTACTGATATACAACAAAAAAACAAACAAACGCGTAGGAGCGAATTGCATTCGCCCCTATAAAAAAAACGTCATTTCAAAAGGACCGCAGCCAACCGAAGCGCAAATGTAATCTCCTTTTTATTTGTCAATTATTTTTGAAAATTCAAAATATTTTTATGAAAATTGAAAAGGGCGTCTGCTGTTTCTGAACTTTTATTTGTACTTTTGTCGTTCTATTTTTGAGAAACATTTAAAAATTATTATTATCGTTTTATGGAAATTACAGCAAAATACAATCCTGTTGAAGTTGAAGACAGACTTTACGCATATTGGTTGCAAAACGGATTTTTTAATTCCGACCCCGACGAACGCGAGCCTTATACAATAGTAATACCGCCGCCAAACGTTACCGGCGTTTTGCACATGGGACACATGCTCAACAACACAATACAGGATGTTTTGGTGCGGCGTGCGCGAATGCTTGGAAAAAACGCTTGCTGGGTTCCGGGCACCGACCACGCTTCGATTGCCACCGAAGCCAAAGTTGTTGCAAAACTGCGCGAACAGGGAATAAATAAAGAGCAACTTACCCGCAGCCAATTTTTGAAATATGCATGGGAATGGAAAGAAAAACACGGCGGAATAATTCTCGAACAACTGAAAAAACTTGGCGCTTCGTGCGACTGGAGACGTACGTGTTTCACTATGGACGAAAAACTTTCAGAAGCCGTTATCGATACATTTATTTATCTTTACAACAAAGGTTTGATATATCGCGGCGTGAGAATGATTAATTGGGATACTGTAAGTAAAACCGCCGTTTCGGACGAAGAAGTTATTCATAAAGAAATAAACTCAAAACTTTATTATTTGTCGTATCCTGTTGTCGGCGAAAATGCAAACCTTACAATAGCAACAACCCGTCCTGAAACAATAATGGCAGATGTTGCAATATGCATAAATCCCAACGACAAACGCTATAGCCGAATGAAAGGGAAAAAAGTATATATTCCATTGATAAATAAAGAAATTCCTGTGATTTTCGACGAATATGTCAGCATGGATTTCGGAACAGGCTGTCTTAAAGTTACGCCCGCACATGATGTAAATGACTATGCGCTCGGAATAAAATATAATTTGCCTGTTATCGACATTATTGATAATGACGGGCGACTGAACGGAAAAGCGCAGATTCTTGTTGGCGAAGACCGCTTTGAAGCCCGTAAAAAAATTATAAAAATGCTTGATGATGCAGGACTTCTTGTTAAAACCGAAGATTATAAAAGTACGGTAGGATTTTCGGAACGCACGGATGCTGTAATAGAACCCAAACTTTCGATGCAGTGGTTTTTGAAAATGGAAGAACTATCAAAACCCGCTCTTGATTATGTGCTTAACGGCGAAATAAAACTTATTCCCGACAAATTCAAAAATACTTATAAATATTGGATGGAAAATGTTCGCGACTGGTGTATTTCGCGCCAACTTTGGTGGGGACAGCGTATTCCAGCCTGGTATTTGCCCGATGGAAATTTTGTTGTTGCCAAAACTGTTGACGAAGCATTTACGCTTGCGCAAAAAAAATATAAAAATGTAAAAATTAACGAATTGCGTCAAGACGAAGACGTTGTTGATACGTGGTTTTCGTCGTGGCTTTGGCCTGTTTCGGTTTTCGATCCATCTGTGTGCGGACATCCCGAAATCAAAGGTAATGCCGATTTGAATTATTATTATCCGACAAACGATTTGGTAACAGCGCCCGAAATTTTATTTTTCTGGGTAGCGCGTATGATTATTGCAGGACATGAATTTCGCGGTAAAATTCCATTTTCAAACGTATATCTTACAGGCATAGTACGCGACAAGCAAGGCAGAAAAATGAGCAAATCGCTTGGAAACTCTCCCGATCCTTTAAAATTAATAGAACAATACGGCGCCGACGGCGTTCGCACAGGAATGTTACTTTGTTCGTCGGCAGGCAACGATATTTTGTACGATAATTCACAGGTAGAACAGGGACGTAATTTCTGTAATAAAATATGGAATGCATTCAGACTTATGAAAAGCTGGAATATAGAACAAATTCCACAACCCGATTATGCCGAAAAAGCAACAAAATGGTTTAATTCGCAATTCAACAAAACCCTTAAAAATATTTACGACAATTTCGACAAATACAGAATTTCAGAAGCATTGATGGATGCATACAAGTTGTTTTGGGATGATTTTTGCGCATATTATCTCGAAATAATAAAACCCGCTTACGGTTCTCCCCTTGACAAATCAACATATACAGAAACATTGACTTTTTTTGAAAACCTTCTGAAAATTCTTCATCCTTTTATGCCGTTTATTACCGAAGAAATCTGGTTAATTTTGAATAAGGATAACAATAAAAAAGACCAAAAAACCATAATGCTCGCTCTTCAACCGAAACCTTATGGTTTTGATGCAAAAACTGTTGATACATTCGATCATCTAAAAGATATTATTATAAATATAAGAGCGTTGCGGCAAAATAAAAACATGTCGCCCAAACAAAATATGGAACTGTTTGTGAAAGGTAATTTTGATTTATCGTTTGCAAGTATTTTGAAAAAAATGGCAAATCTTTCAAAGGTTGAAAAAATAGAAAACGACATCGAAAATGCCTCATCTTTCATGGTAGGCACAAACGAATATTACATACCGCTCGGAAACAGAATAAATATTGCCGAAGAGATGGAAAAATTGAAAAAAGAACTCGAATATACCGAAGGATTTCTATCGGTTGTAAATAAAAAATTAAACAACGACAAGTTTGTAAACAGCGCTCCGGCAAATGTAGTTGAATCAGAACGCAAAAAACAGTCGGATGCAGAATCAAAAATAAAAATTTTAGAAGAAAACATCGCACGTTTACAGGCAAATAACCTGTAAATAATTAAAAAAATTTGATTATAGTTTGCAATAATGAAAAATATAACTACCTTTGCAGCCTCATTTTAAAAATGAGGGTATTGATTCAGTAGCTCAGCAGGTAGAGCACATCCCTTTTAAGGATGGGGTCCTGGGTTCGAATCCCAGCTGGATCACGATTTATGTTGTTTGTAATAAATTGTCTGTAAAAATAAAACCTTGATTAGCAGTTTATATGTGACAATTTTTCATTGTATATATTTTGTAGAGGTTTTAAATTTACAAAAAGAGCAGCCTTCATGTCGGGCTGCTTTTTCGTTCTACTTAATTACAATACAATAACTTGCACAAATTAAAACTGCATTAGAATACGTTAATGCTTTGTTAATTAATTGTTGATTACTTGTTAATTGCTAATTATTAATAGAATCCACGCTCCGAAACTGTTTTTTTCATATTATTTCAAACAATTCACACGCATTGTATTACACATTGAAAATTTTATTTTATACTTTTGCACAAATTTTGGTGATGGTAATTCCATTCGGAAAAAACATTGAAAAGGGAATCAGGTGCAAATCCTGAACAGACCCGCTGCTGTAAGTTCTGCAAAAGTCTTTGAGCAATTACTCAAACCACTGCTTAGTGAGAATGGCAGGAAGGGCGATTCAAAGACAGGGCAAGTCAGAAAACCTGCCAAAATTTATTATGGTTTAAAGCTTTCGAGGAATAAGGCTTGAGACAGACAATGCATTTATATGATTTATAATCAACTTTTTTGCAAGAGTTTAGCTCAACATTATTTTTAGAAAACAACGTTTAAGTTTGTAAATAGACAGAATTTGTATGATTATTTTCGATTTATGGTACGAAAATATCAAACAGTTAAATGAATAATATTTTTTAATTCAAATATATGGAAATAAATAAATTAAATTTAAGGTTTTGTGTTATCGCAGCAATTATTTTGATTGCAGCAATGAGCAGATTAATACCACATTTGCCCAATTTTGCCCCGATAGGAGGGATATCGTTATTTGGTGCGGCTTATTACAGTAAATATCGTTGGGCATTTATTGTACCTGTTGCATCGATGTGGATAAGCGATCTTGTTTTGAACAATATTGTGTACAGTCGTTTTTTTGATGGTTTTGTGTGGTTTTACGGCGGTTCGCTATTCACATACGGCGCTTTTGTTCTCATATCTCTTTGGGGAATAGTTGTATTGAAAAAAATAAGTATCTTCAATTTAACATGTTCTGTTTTGGCTGCTTCACTTATATTTTTTCTTGTATCTAATTTTGGAGTTTGGCTGTCATCGAATATCTATCCTCACAATTTCAGCGGATTACAGGCATGTTACATTGCAGGAATACCATTTTTTCGCAACACGCTCTTAGGCGACATTTTTTATACAGCAGCCCTGTTTGGAATATTTGAAATACTCCAATACAAATTTCCTGCTCTTCGATTACAAGAAAACATTGAAGAGTGAAAAATGTAGAATACAATATGGAGTCATAACGAAATATTACCGTCATATTTTGTTTCTGTGAGCGGTTTTTTACAAATGCCAACATTAATAAAGTAAGTGGTAATCTAAAAATAAATTATTATTATGGAAGTATTTATTATAAAAAGAGATGGTAAAAAAGAGATTTTCTCAATAGAAAAAATCAGAAATGCAATTGCAAAAGCATTTCTTTCGGTTGGCAGTTTTGCCACGCAGGAAGTTATTACTAATATTTTAAGCCGTATAAACATTACCGATGGCAGTACGGTAGAAGACATTCAGAATCAGGTAGAAATTGCATTGATGTCCGAACGCTACTACTCCGTTGCCAAATCATACATGCTTTATCGCCAAAAACATCTGGAAGACCGCGAAGTGCGCGACAAGCTGAAATTTTTGATTGACTATTGCGATGCAGCCAACGCAGCATCGGGCAGCAAATATGACGCTAATGCAAACGTTGAAAACAAAAACCTTGCAACTCTTATCGGCGAATTGCCTAAATCCAACTTCATCCGTCTTAACCGCCGAATGATTACCGACCGCTTAAAAGAAATGTACGGTAAAGAAGTTGCCGATAAATATATCGACATGCTGAATAAACATTATATTTACAAAAACGACGAAACAAGCCTTGCCAATTATTGCGCCAGCATTACAATGTATCCATGGCTGACTGGCGGAACAACCGCTGTTGGAGGAAATTCAAAAGCGCCTGCCAATCTCAAATCGTTTTGCGGCGGATTTATTAATATGGTTTTCATGGTTTCAAGTATGCTGAGTGGAGCTTGCGCCACTCCGGAATTTTTAATGTACATGAATTATTTTATCGGACTTGAATACGGACAGGATTATTACCTGAATGCCGAAAAAACAGTAGATTTATCAAAAAAACAGCGAACATTGGACAAGATAATCACCGACTGTTTCGAACAAATAGTGTACTCAATAAATCAGCCTACGGGAGCAAGAAATTTCCAAGCCGTTTTTTGGAATATTTCGTATTACGACCGTTATTATTTCGAGAGTCTGTTCGGCGAATTCGTATTTCCCGACGGCAGCAAGCCCGATTGGGATTCGTTAAACTGGTTGCAAAAACGTTTTATGAAATGGTTTAATAAAGAACGTACCCGCACCATACTTACATTTCCTGTAGAAACAATGGCGCTGCTTACCGAAAACAACGACGCCAAAGACAAAGAATATGGCGATTTTACAGCAGAAATGTATGCCGAAGGACATTCGTTTTTCACTTATATGAGCGATAACGCCGACTCGTTGAGCAGTTGTTGTCGTCTGCGCAACGAAATACAGGACAACGGTTTCAGTTATACGCTTGGCGCCGGAGGCGTTTCAACAGGATCGAAAAGCGTGCTTACAATTAACCTTAATCGCTGTATCCAGCAGGCGGCGCGCGATGGTATTCATTATATGTTTTTTCTTGAAGAAATAATCAATTTGGTGCATAAAGCACAACTTGCTTACAACGAAAATCTTAAATACATGTTCCAAAAAGGAATGTTGCCTCTGTTCACAGCAGGATACATCAACATAAGCCGTCAATATCTGACTGTTGGCGTAAACGGACTGGTAGAAGCTGCCGAATTTCTGGGTATCGAAATTAGCGACAATCAAAAATATGCGGCATTTGTACAGCAAATACTCGGACTTGTTGAAAAATACAACAAACGCTACCGTACAAATGAAGTAATGTTTAACTGCGAAATGATTCCCGCCGAAAACGTTGGAGTGAAACATGCAAAATGGGACAAACGCGATGGCTATAAAGTAAATCGAGATTGTTACAACAGTTATTTTTACATTGTCGAAGACGGCACGCTTAACATTGTTGACAAATTCCGCATACACGGTCGCAAATATATAGAACATCTTACAGGCGGTTCGGCTTTGCATGTCAACCTTGAAGAGCATTTGAGCAAACAGCAGTATCGCCAGTTGCTTCGCATAGCGGCACAGGAAGGATGCAATTATTTTACATTTAATATTCCAAATACTGTTTGTAACAGTTGCGAACACATAGACAAACGCTATCTTAAAGAATGTCCGGTTTGCGGTAGCCGCGAGTTGGATTATCTGACGCGCATTATCGGCTATATGAAACGTATCAGCAATTTTTCACAAAGCAGGCAGGAAGAGGCTGCACGCCGTTATTATGCTTCTGTACGTCAACTTTGATATTGTTTTTCAGGAAATTCCCAACGAGGTAACGCTGGCTGTCAATATTTCCAACTGTCCTAATAATTGCAAAGATTGCCACAGCCCTTACCTGCGCGAAAATGCAGGCGAAGCGCTAAACGAAAATATAATTGCCGCATGGATCGAAAAATACGGAAATGCAATAACATGCATTTGTTTTATGGGCGGAGATGCCGAGCCGCGCGAAGTAGAACGGCTGGCTGCCTTTGTACAATCAGCATCGGATAGAAAAATCAAAACAGGCTGGTATTCGGGCAAAGCCGATTTGCCTGAAGATATTGACTTGGCAAGTTTCGACTACATCAAACTTGGCGCTTATGTCGAACATTTGGGCGGATTGAACAGGCGCACTACGAATCAGCGCTTTTACAGAATCGAAAACGGTACATTGACTGACATGACAGACTGGTTTTGGAGAAAACATGTGAAACATAATTGAGTTTAATATAGGTACAGTAATAATTCGGCAAAATATGAACTTTTTTCTTTATCTTCTTTTGTCTTGATGCAAATTAACAGAAAGAAATAATTGTCCGAAATTTTTAATGTATTAGCTTTGTCTTTTTTTTATTCGTAAGGAGGGATTAAATAATTTAAACTGTTTTTTAAGAACAACTATACACATTTTTTTAACATAAATGTTACCGTATATTAAAAATCTTATTACCTTTGCACAAATTTTGGTGATGCCGATTCCATTCGGAAAAGGCATTGAAAAGGGAATCAGGTGTAAATCCTGAACAGACCCGCTGCTGTAAGCTCTGCACAAGTCTTTGAGCAATACGCAAACCACTGTTCTGTAAAAAGAGCGGGAAGGACGATTCAAAGATAGAGCAAGTCAGAAGACCTGCCAAAATATATTATGGTTTAAAGCTTTCGAGGAATAAGGCTTGAGGCAGACAAAGCAAATATTCATGACTTACAATCTGCATTTTTGCAAGTTTATTCAAACATTATTTTTTTGAATCGTTTTTAAGTTTTGTTATTGAACCTGTAAAACTGTTTCAATTTTCCTGCGAGAGCTGTTTTTAGAGAATTTTTAACTTTAAATAGTTTTATATATGGCTCAAACATTACACAAGATTAAAACGTATTTGTACGACAATACGCTTGGCAACAATCTCAACAACTTTATGGAGAGGGGTTGCTCGGAACTTTTACCAAAGGGAAAGGATGTTTTACAAACCGTGAAATATTTCCCTTTGACGGGAGAAATCTCTTCATTCAAACGGTCAAAGCGCCTTTGTTCGAACGGTCAAAGCATCTTTGTTCGAGTGGTCAAAGCATCTTTGTTCGAGCGGTCAAAGCATCTTTGTTCGAGCGACAGACACTAAATCAGACACAACAGGATGTAACAGTATAGAAATTTACAGATATATCAACCATTTACATGAATGAGAAGACCGTATATAATTTAACAAATAATAAATAAAACATTAATATTAATATTAATAAAAATGAAAAGAAAGAATAACTTTATTAAAGCGGCGGCAACCTCATTGCTGATAATGAGCGCCGCAATCTTTATGTCGTGCAGCGAAAATGAAGAAATCGTTGCTGTTACCGACATTAGTGTCGAACCCTCTGCGCTTACCCTTATTGTGGGCGAAACGCGTACTCTTACAGTAAAAACCTTTCCCGAAAACGCTAATGGCAAAGTTGCCATATCGTGGGCAAGCAACGCAACAAATGTAGCAACGGTTAATCCATTAACAGGCGAAGTAAAGGCAGTTGATGCAGGCGTAGCAATCATCACAGGAGGCTTGGCTGGTACAAACAAAACAGTATCGTGCATTATTACGGTAGAAGTGCCGGCAGAAAGCGTAACTGTTGAACCGCCAGCGCTCGAACTCCTTGTTGGCGCAACTTATACTCTTATGGCAACCGTATTGCCCGACAATGCTACATATAAAACCGTAACATGGGCGAGCAGCGCCACCGACATCGCCACAGTTGATGCCACAACAGGCGAAGTAACAGCCGTTGGCGTAGGCGTGGCAAGTATTACAGCGGCCTCGGGAGGCAAAAGCGCAACCTGCGTTCTTACCGTGAAACCCATACCCGTAGAAAGCGTTACAATAAATAATGCAGACTTTGAACTCGAAGTTGGCTCAACGCGAACGCTTACGGCAACCGTATTGCCCAACAATGCTACCGACAAAACTATAGCATGGACGAGCAACGCTACAGGCATTGCAACAGTTGATGCCACAACAGGCGAAGTAAAAGGTATTGCTACAGGCGAAGCAGTGATTACAGCAACATCAGGCGACAAATCGGCAACCTGCAAAGTCACAGTAATACCGCGAAACGACATATTTATGACAGTTAAACCTGCAAGCAGCGGCATAGTAAAAATTTATACCCTAGCGCAGCATCTTGTTGTCAATTGGGGAGATGGCTCAAGCAATGAAGAATATAACAATTGCACCGAAATATCACACAATTATGCCGATGTCAGTTTAACTTATAATGTAAAGATTATGTTGACTCAGGGATTAACAACCTTTGGCGATGTGCTGTACAATAATAATATGACCAGCGATTATGTCAGTCCGCGCATGACAGGTGAAATTCATCTTGCATCGTTCAATAATTGTCCCGATTTAAAAGTTTTGGCAATAACAAACAATAAATTAACAGGACTGGATTTGAAAGAATGTCCTGCACTTTTATATTTGAACTGCACAACAAATCAAATAACAACTTTAGATGTGAGCAATGTTATAACATTACAATATATATTTTTCAACAGCAATAAGTTGGCCTCTATTAATTTAAGCGGCTTGTCGGCATTAACTACATTGAAACTGTACTCTAATTCGTTGACTTCTCTGAATGTGAACGACTGCACATCGTTAGAAAATCTGGATTGCGGCACTAATAAAATAACTTCGTTGAATTTGAACAGCAGTTGCAAAACTACACTGATAAACTTGGATTGCAGTTATAATGAATTGACAAGCCTTGATGTGTCAGGTTTCACTGCATTGTATGATCTTCAATGTAGAAATAACAAATTGAAAACTTTGGATATTAGAGACTGTACAGGTTTTGACCGCGTGTTCTGTCTTTACAACGAATTGGAAACAGTTCACGTACTTGGTGCAAAATTAAAGATTTTAAGAATGATAAGTAATAATTTAAGCGCCGCCGAACTCAACAGGATATTTACCGATTTACAGGACAGGGCTGCAATTGGAAGCAGCGGACAACTTTATATCTCTACAAATCCCGGAACCCTCGACTGCGACAGAACCATAGCCACAAGCAAAGGCTGGACTGTTTATTAATTAAAAATTATTCATTTCTGTGTATCTCCGCGTTCCTTTGTGTAATAACTGTTGTGTTGCACAGAGGAGCGCAGAGTATTCGCAGATTATGCCAACAGAATTAACATTATAATATTGTATCAAGTCAGCGATTTTTACTGCTTTCAGCTTAAAAAAGCAACAATGTTATACTTTATTAAAATAAAATAATTACCTTTGTGAAAATTAATTTTTAGTAACAAAAATCAAGGGTAATATGAAACAAACTTTAACATTTAATCTATCCACAATTTATTCAACTGCAAGCAAAGTGAATTTAGATGCATGGGATAGAAGTTTAGATGCTTTCGACAAACGGGAGTATCATAAATCATTTAAAGAACTTTTAAATTATTTAGATCCTGAATTTCAAAGAAAATACGGAAATTCGGTAGGAACAGAATTTAATATTCCGCACGGGTCAATCGTTGTGAATATTAAATTGGAAAATGAACAGATTAAAATTACGGCGCCATTTTTATCAGTACCCGAAAAAAATGCAATACCTTTGCTCAGGCAGGTATCGGGGCTTAACTTTAATAACCTGAATCTTGCCCAAATAGTATTGAGCGATGGCAAGTTGAATTTTGAATATTCGTGTCCTGTTGAACTTATTAATCCATGGAAGATGTATTATGTTTTGGACGAAATTTGTTTTACGGGAGACAAGTACGATGATGAGTTTGTTACCAAATTCGGAGCCGAACGAATATATGAGCCCAACATTACGCCTTATGATACGAAAACAGTTGACGCAGTTTACAATACGCTTCAATTGAGCATCAAAGAATGTCTTGAAAACGTTAAGTATTTTGAAACTGACCGCAAATACGGCTATGCATGGAATATTATAGCGACAACATTATATAAAATTTCGTATTATGCGCATCCACAGGGACAACTGTTGAACGATTTGAATAAAACGATTTACGAACACGACCGCGAAGATATTCCTCTTCCAGAAATTGTGGAGCGCGGGAAAGATTTTATACAAAAATTAGCGGCAATACCCAAAGACAAACTTGCCGAAGATTTATATTATGTAGAAACATTTATTCCACCCAAACGCCGTTCAAACCTCGAAAATATTCAAAAAAATTTCCAAAAAACATACGAAGACGTTTCGGCGGTAATTCAAAACGAAGATTATTTATACGTGTGCGTTATGATTACCTATAAATTCTACGAAATGTATTATTACAACAATTTGCAGGACGATATCAACGCACTGGTAGTAGATGCAATGCAAAGGTCATCGGCACAACGTTTGGATGTTGCTGCGCCGATTTTATACAAGGCGCTGGAAAAAATAATGAACGGCGAATTGACAGTCATTTCTGATTTTTCGGACTATGCCGCTCAAATTTCGGACGGAATAAAGAAAATGATGTCTTCATTTTTCAAAAAATAAGGCGTTAACTGTTTTATAATTATATAAATAAACAAAAATCAAATCTTAAAAAAAAATAAAATGAATCAAAATATATACAATGCAGTTTATAAAGTAAATCATGCAGACGGCACAGGCAGTTGCTTCTATCTAAAACAGCACAACATATTTGTAACCAATTATCACGTTGTAGCCGGTTTCAAAAAAGTAGCAATTCAAGATAACAATAAAAATCTTTTTCTTGCAAATGTTGCTCTTATAAATCCCGATCTCGACATAGCCCTGCTTATTGCCGATGGAGATTTTTCGAATCTTCCTGAAATCGGAATTTCAAAATCGGGCGAAGTTCAAATAGGACAAAAACTGAACGTTGCCGGCTATCCGTTTGGAATGCCTTTTACGCTAACCGAAGGAACGGTATCGTCTCCAAAACAGTTGATTCGAAATAAATATTACATACAGACCGATGCAGCCGTGAATCCCGGAAACAGCGGCGGTCCAATGTTTAACGAAAACAGCGAACTTGTAGCAATCACAGCAAGCAAAATTACCGAAAATGCCGACAATATGGGATTCGGTATTCCTGTTGAAAGTCTAAATAAAGTATTATCAGAAATAGAATCGCTTGACAAAACAAAATTCAGCGTACAGTGCAGCAGTTGCGATTCGCTAATATTCGACCATACAGAATATTGCCCATCGTGCGGCGAAAAATTACTGGAAAATATTTTTACGGAACAAAAACTTACAGAACTTGCTCAATTTTGCGAAAAAGCAATAGAAGATATGGGCATCAATCCGATAATTGCACGCGTTGGCTACGAAGCATGGAAATTTCACAAAGGAAGTTCCGAAATAAGAATGTTTGTTTACGACCGTTCGTATTTATTCTGTACATCGCCAATAAATATCTTACCAAAAAAAGATTTAGAACCGGTGCTTAAATATTTACTTAACGGAGAAACACAGCCTTATCAGTTAGGACTTGAAAACAATCAGATATTTATTTCATATCGAATACATATTTCCGACCTTTTATGCGAAAAATATGCAGCAGAATTACGAAATAACATCACAAATCTCGCATTCAAGGCAGACGAACTTGATAATTATCTGGCAGATACTTTCGGCTGCGAATTTTCGGAATATGCCAAAAAAGATGCAATATAAACAGGAATAAGACAGGATTGTAATAATTGTATCGTAAAAATATATGATACAATGAAATAAAAAAGACTGGAAAAGTATTAAAATCAATCAAGGCAACGTTTTATATGGCAAAAACGATTGCTTTGGTTGAACATTTTGTTGCAAAGAAGACAAAAAAGAAAAAAAATGCTTTCAAGATTTTGTATCTTTGACGTAGTAAACAGTTTACAAAAGTATTTACCCGACTACGAGGAATTGTGCATTGCTTTCAAAAATTTGTATTTTCTCTAATATTTTTCAAATAATTATTGCTGTTATACAAAATTTTATTACTTTTGCATCCTCAAAATTTGAAGAGATTCTTTTTGTGTAAAAAAGGCGCGGTAGCTCAGCTGGTTAGAGCGCATGATTCATAATCATGAGGTCTCCGGTTCAATCCCGGATCGCGCTACAAAAAGCAACTGATAAAGTCAGTTGCTTTTTTATCAAAATCAAGATACTGTTGCCTTTCTTTTGCCTTTGTATAAAGTTATTTCGATTTCGTCATGCGTTTTCACGGCATTTGCATCTGTTACAACTTTCCCGTTGTGTGTTACAATAGAATATCCGCGTTGCAGAATTTGTGCAGGATTATTGTGTTCCATATTTGTTTGATAAAAATACAAATCCTTTCTTAATTCTCTGAAACACAGCATAAGTATAGGCTTCATTTGTTTGGTAAAAAAGTTTTTTATAAAATATTTACTTTGTTCTATTTTTGCCGATGCTGCATTTTTCAGTTTTACTGTAATGTTTTGCAATTCGTAAATTTCATTTTGCAACTGCATTTCAACTGCATCTGTAAACTGCGCCGCTATTTCGTTCAGATAAGAATCTTGCCGTGCAACGCAGGCTATTAAAAATTCGGCAGCTGCCGTTGGCGTTTTCATCATCGTATGAGCAACCATATCGGTAACGCTCATATCCTTGTCGTGTCCGATTCCCGTAATTACAGGAACAGGAATTTGCGCTATGCACGATGCAAGCATGTAACTGTCGAAACAAGCCAAATCGCTTACAGAACCGCCGCCGCGAATGATGACCAAAACATCAAAACTGTCGGCAATTTCGTAAACTTTGTCGATGGCGGCAATTATTGACGCTTCGGCATCTTTGCCCTGCATTGCAGCTGCAAAAAGCCTTGTTGTAAAATTATAATTATAATCGTTATCGTACAGTTGATTTATAAAATCGCGGTAACCTGCAGCCGTTGCCGAAGATATTATTGCAATACGCAATGGCAAAATTGGAATTTGTAAATATCTGTTCATATCGTAAATGCCATCGTCAATCAGTTTCTTTATTGTTCGCTGGCGTTGCAATTGAATTTCACTGACCGTATAAGAAGGATCAATATCAATAATATTCAAACTTAATCCGTACAATTCGTGATACTGTATTTGCGTGGTTACCAGAATTTTCATTCCTGTCGCAAGCGATGTTCCTGTTTCATTTTCAAAATATGGTTTTAACATTCGGTAAGTGTACGACCAGATTGTTGCGTTCAATTTGGCTTTGGGAATATTTGAATTTTCGTCATGTTGAACCAGTTCAAGGTAGCAATGACCCGAAGCGTTTTCTTTAATCTCGTTGATGTCGGCAACAACCTGATAATTTGCAGAAAAGGCGGAATTAAGTTCTGCTTTTATCATGTTTTGCAGTTCGAGCAGACTTATAATATTTTTATTTGGTAAATTATTCATTTTCAAAGTTTATTTTAATATAATTTCTTCAAGTATATATTCGCCGTACTGTTGATTTATATTTTGAATTATTGTGTTTCGCTGTACAAATACTTGATTTCGCGCTATGGATGAATCAAAAAATACGAACAGTTTCCGTCCGTGTATCAACTTTTTTTTGATATGTTTTACAACATCCTCGCCTGCCATTTCGTTAAACATTTTCATTATGCGATATTGCTTGAAACCTGTTTCCAAACCAAGTTGTTTGACGAATAACTTTATCGCTTTTTCGGCTTTTTCGGGATTTATTCTTTCCATTTTTACTCGATATTTTTTACAACACGACAAAATTAGTTTTTTAATTAATAACAATCGCAATTGATGCAAATTAATTTTAAATGACTGCCGATAATTAAGAAATCATTTATTATTTTGATGTTAAAAAAAACTCATTAATACTTAATGATTTAGATTTTTTTTTGATTTGAATATTTAAATCAAAATCATATTAATCACAGTCAAACAGCGGCATTGCGAAGAGCGCAGCAACGAAACAATTTACTGCTTTACTATTGATTATTTAGTCGCTCCTTAATAAATACTAAAACTGTTCATTATTAATATTTATTGGAGTAAATTATCGAATAAAAAAACGTGTTTTATATAGATACAGGCAAAAATTCGGCAAAATACGAACAATTGTTTTCTTCTATAAATATGTGTCCCTGACGGGACAGTTTTTTCGTCATTGCGCTAAATATCTGACAGAAATGTTTAATGTTTAGCATTGTCCTTTTTTATTCGCAAGGAATAACTAACTAATTTAGACAGTTTTTAATAGGCAATTATTTACATATATAAAACCAGAAACATTTTTGTTTAACAGTATTAAATTTATATGATAATTTTGCACAAATGAAGTCAATTCAAAATATTTCATGTAACTTTGCGACTTAAAAATTATAAAAATCATAAAAATAGAATTATGGAACAAATTATTTCAATTCATGCGCGTCAAATATTAGATTCGCGCGGAAATCCTACGGTAGAAGCAGAAGTTACTACCGATGACGGTATTATTGGTCGTGCAGCAGTTCCTTCGGGAGCATCAACAGGAATACACGAAGCTGTTGAGTTGCGCGATGGCGACAAAAGCAAATTCAACGGAAAAGGAGTACTGAAAGCAGTTGAGAATATCAATACTCTAATCAATGATGAACTTACAGGCATTAGCGTTTTTGAACAGCGTTTGATAGACGAAAAACTTATTTCGCTCGATGGTACCGAAAACAAATCACGGCTTGGAGCAAATGCAATTCTCGGAGTATCGCTGGCCTGCGCTCATGCTGCGGCAAAAACGCTGTATCAACCGCTTTATCGCTATGTTGGCGGCGTAAACGCTCATGTATTGCCAATTCCAATGATGAATATTCTGAACGGCGGTTCTCATGCCGACAATTCTATTGATTTTCAGGAATTTATGATAATGCCCGTAAATGCAGAGCGTTTCAGTGATGCATTGAGAATGGGAGCTGAAGTTTTTCATAATCTGAAAGATGTATTGAAAAAGAAAAACTATTCGACAAATGTTGGCGACGAAGGCGGTTTTGCGCCAAATCTTAAATCAAACGAAGAAGCAATAGAAGTTATTTTACTTGCAATCGAAAAAGCAGGATACAAACCCGGCGAAGATGTTTATATTGCTCTCGACCCGGCATCGTCCGAATATTATTTACCTGACGAAAAAGTTTATTATCTTCACAAATCAAGCGGCGAAAAACTTACGGCTGCTCAAATGGTTGATTATTGGAAAAGATGGGTAAAAAAATATCCCATAATTTCAATCGAAGATGGAATGGCAGAAGATGACTGGGATGGATGGAAAGCATTGACCAGCGAAATTGGCAACTGCTGTCAACTTGTTGGAGATGACTTGTTTGTTACCAACACTTTGCGCTTGCAGGAAGGTATCGACAGGGAAGTTGCAAACTCGATATTGATTAAAGTTAATCAAATAGGTTCGCTTACCGAAACCATCGATGCGGTAAGTTTGGCTTATAATAATTCTTATACGGCAATTATGAGTCATCGTTCGGGCGAAACCGAAGACACTACAATTGCCGATTTGGCTGTTGCGCTTAATACGGGTTTAATAAAAACAGGTTCGGCATCGCGTTCAGACAGAATTGCAAAATACAATCAACTTTTGCGTATAGAAGAACAACTTGGCAAACAGGCTACTTATCTCGGTAAAAAGTTTAAGTTCCTAAAATAATTTCGGTTGTTTTTAGCAGATTAAAAAAAGGCGAGGCTCTCCAAACAGCCTCGCTTTCAATTAATAAATTAAAAAAATAAAATTTCATCTATGAAAAAAAATAAAAATCTCTTAATTATATCTCAGTTTTCGTCCTATTCGCAATATGGTTTTTGTGGTAATTTTGTTTAATGTGCAAATTCGTTTTATAGATACGCCTGTACGAAGTGAAATTTTGCTTAAAGTATCGCCTTTTTTTATTGTCCAGTAACGGGCTTTTGCCTGTTCGATAATATATTCAAAAGTTTTTTTACTGCTCATGCAATAAATTTCCGTTTTGGGTTTACGATTTTCAAAATCTATAAAGTCTTCCGGATTTACAGGATTTCCCAAATATCTGATTTCCCAATGTAAATGCGAACCAGTAGAGCGTCCGGTATTTCCACCGAGAGCAATCAAATCGCCGGGTTCGACAATTTGATTTTGTTCGACAAGGATTTTACTTAAATGACCATATACTGTTTCCAAACCGTTGTAATGACGAATTACTATAAAATTTCCATATCCTTTGCGTTTTCCGTTGTTTCCCGTAACGCGTACCATTCCGCGCATTGGCGCCACAACGCTGTCGCCTGTCAACAGTTTCAAATCTATTCCGTTATGACTTCTGCCTCGACGATAGCCAAATTTTGATGTTATATGCATTGGTTTTGTTAACGGATAAACAAAATCCTGCAAATCGAATGTAAGCGTATCGTTTAATTTTGTTACATCTATGTTATAGGGATTGACTTTTGAATTTGACCAGAGCGGATAAATATCAGATGCGGGAATATTGTAATTAACAATCGAATCTGTAAGTTTTATAAGTTTTTCATCCGAATATATTTCAATATCGTCGCCTCCGCCAACATCAACTTCGTCAAAATCTTCGTCGGCATCCATGTCGCTGTTTGCATCTTCTGTCAATAAATTGACGCCATCGTTATAAATAGTGTCGAATATTTTTTGTGTAATTTGTTTTTTTACAATTTTTATTGCATAGTCACCAAAAAAAACCGTATCATCTACGTTTACAATAGTATCGCGTTCGTTTGTCAATGATTTTATTATTTTCATTGATTCTGTTGCAACTGTATCCGGTTTAACTTGGTATGCCGTCATTATCAGCGGCATATACAAATTTATGAAAAGCAGCAATATTTTTTGGCGGTTTATCATGATAATTTATGTATCTATGTTTGCATATTTTGCATGTGTTTCAATAAATTCGCGGCGTGGCGGGACATCATCGCCCATAAGCATCGAAAATATTCTGTCGGCTTCAACTACGTTGTCAATTGTTACCTGTCGTAAAATTCTGTTTTCGGGATTCATTGTTGTTTCCCATAATTGTTCGGGATTCATTTCGCCCAAACCTTTATAGCGCTGTACGTCTATTTTTATATCTGTATTTTTCCCTTTTTTCATTTCGTCATTTGCTTTGATTCGGTCGTCTTCTGTCCAGCAATAGCGCGAGTCTTTTCCGCATGTTACAAGGTACAATGGCGGAGTTGCAATATAAAGGTATCCGTTTTGTATAAGTTCTTTCATATAGCGGAAAAAGAATGTCATAATCAGAGTATCAATATGGCTTCCGTCAACATCGGCATCGGTCATTATTATTATTTTGTGATAACGGAGTTTGTCCATGTTCAGCGCTTTTGAGTCTTCTTCGGTTCCTATTGTAACTCCGAGCGCCGTATATATATTTCGGATTTCTTCGCTTTCAAATACTTTGTGTTCCATTGCTTTTTCCACGTTCAGAATTTTACCTCTCAGTGGAAGTATTGCCTGAAACATTCTGTCGCGTCCGCTTTTTGCCGAGCCGCCTGCCGAATCGCCCTCAACCAGAAATAATTCACAGTTTGCGGCATCTCTGCTTGAACAGTCGGCGAGTTTGCCAGGCAATCCGCTTCCCGAAAGAGGTGATTTGCGTTGCACCATTTCGCGGGCTTTGCGCGCTGCGTTACGCGCTGTGGCGGCAAGAATTATTTTTTCAATAATGATTTTTGCATCTTTGGGATTTTCTTCCAAATAATATTCGAGTGCGGCGCTTGTTGCTTGCGACACTACTGCCTGAACTTCGCTGTTTCCGAGTTTAGTTTTTGTTTGTCCTTCAAACTGCGGTTCGGCAACTTTTACGGAAATAATAGCTGTCAATCCTTCGCGAAAATCGGCAGGGTCAATGTCAAATTTCAGTTTTGCAAGAAATCCGTTTTTTTCGGCATAACTTTTCAATGTAGTTGTAAGACCGCGCCTGAATCCGGTGAGATGGCTGCCTCCTTCTATTGTGTTGATATTGTTTACATAAGAATGAATATTTTCGGTATATCCCGAATTGTATTGCATTGCTATTTCTACAGGAACGCCTGCTTTTTCCGTTTCAAGGTATATTGGCGTTTCGGTCAGGCGTACGCGATTTCCGTCAAGGTATTGAACAAATTCTTTTAAGCCGTCTTTTGAATAAAAACTGTCATTTACAAATTGTTTTTCTTCGCTTCCTTCAATTTCCGTTTCGTTTCGATAATCTGTAATATTAAGTCTTATACCTTTATTTAGATAGGACAGTTCGCGCAGGCGTGAAGCGAGAATATCGTATTTATATTCTAATGTTGTTGTAAAAATTTCGGGATCGGGATGAAAAGTTATTGTTGTTCCCGTTTTATCGCTTTCGCCTACAACTTTCACATCGTATTGCGGAATACCTTTTCTGTATTCTTGCATGAAATGTGTGCCGTTTTGAAAAACCTCGGCAATAAGATGTGTTGAAAGAGCATTTACGCAGGATACGCCTACACCGTGCAATCCGCCGGAAACTTTATAACTTCCTTTATCAAATTTACCACCTGCATGAAGCATTGTAAGTACAATTTCCAGCGCCGATTTATTTTCTTTTTTGTGTATTCCTGTTGGAATACCGCGCCCGTTATCAACTACTGTTATTGAATTATCTTTATTTATATAAACATCTATCTCTGTGCAATATCCGGCAAGCGCTTCATCAATTGAGTTGTCAACTACTTCGTAAACCAAATGATGCAAACCTCTTTCGCCTATATCGCCTATATACATTGAGGGACGTTTTCTGACAGCCTCCAATCCTTCCAAAACCTGAATATTGTCTGCCGTATAATTTTCAGTGGGTTTAATGTTTTGTAATTCTAAATCTGTATTCTCCAATTCTGACATAGTATTTTATAAAAATTATAGTATATTACTTATTTAGCCTGCAAAGGTACAAAAATACTTTAAAATTACAATTTTTTTTATCAACAGTCTTTGTTATTATCTTGCAATAAAGCATTGTATATGTTTGTATTATGTGTAATACAACTAAATTTTACCAATTACAATTAAAAAATTATAATATAGATGCGAATAAAATAATTAAAATAATTGTAATTTCAGGATAAATATACACATATTCGCTCCTTACGAATAAAAAAAGGACAAAGCTAAAACATTAAAAATTTCGGACAATTATTTCTTTCTGTTACTTTTGTGTCAAAGCGAAAGAAGATAAAGAAAAAACTGTTCATATTTTGCCGAATTTCTGCCTGTATCTATATAAAACTCGGTATTTTTATTCGATAATTTACGCTTACAATTTATTAATAATGAATGGTTTCAATATTTATTAAGGAGCAACTACATAAAAATATCTTTCAAACTTTAAGTCAATCGTTGTTTTGTGTCAATATATTTCAATTATATTGAAAAAAGGAGTAATTCGAATAAAATTACTCCTTGAAAATATTATAAAATAAAAAAAACTATCTTCTGCTGTTTCGACGATTATTATTGTGTCTGTTATTATTATTGCTATTTCGTGGGCGTTCGCG
>JAITLJ010000108.1 GCA_031277925.1 Prevotellaceae bacterium
CGAAGCGTAGGCAATGTGCTTTACACCTATCTGCAAGACGTGCAGTCGGTGCTGGCGCCCGGAATTGCGGCGGCGTTTCTGCTGGGAGTTACATGGAAACGCACTTCGGCAAAAGGCGGACTGTGGGGCTTAATCGCCGGATTAGTAATTGGCTTGATACGTCTGGGCGCAAAGATATATTACAGCACAGCAGGCGTAACGGGCGATTCGCTGTTCAAATACCTGTTTTACGATTTAAACTGGCTGTTCTTCTGCGGTTGGATGTTCCTGTTCTGCATAATTGTGGTTATTGCCGTCAGTCTGTTTACGCAAGCGCCATCTGCCGAAAAGATACAGGGCTTGGTTTTCGGAACGGCAACGCCCGAACAGAAAGCGCTTAGCCGCGCAAGCTGGAACAGATGGGATGTTATCCATTCCTGCATTATATTAGGAATTACAATAGCATTTTACATTTATTTCTGGTAATAAAACAATAAATATTGCATTAAAATTAAATTATATCAAATTAATAACAAACATTAAAATAAAAAGAATATGAAAAAAATTAAAACATTTATCATTTGTATTACCTTCTCAATAGGATGTTTATGGCTGTCGAACTGCCAAAACGGAGCAGGTGCATCAAAAGATTTAACGCTTAACGATTCGGCATATTTTGAAAAACACGGATTCAATATTCTTGTGTTCAGCAATATGTACGATAATCTGTTTGATGATTCTAAAATCAGTGCGATAGAAATCATTCATCACGGTATCCGCACTGCCACCAACGGCGATGTACGTTTGAATCCAACGCCGGGACAGTGGGATCCTATCGCCAAATTTGTGGACAGAAAGGTTGACAGGGAAAACAATCGCATAGAAGTAACGATGAATTTCACTGCCTGCGATTTTCAATACACGCTTGTAGCCGAAGCCAAAGGAGACGGACTTCATTTGAGCGTTCAGGTTGACAAACCGCTGCCCGAAGCGCTGGCAGGCGTAGCAGGATTGAATATTGAACTTTTCCCGCCGGTATTTTGGGGTACATCTTACATAATGGACGAGAAATATGGTATTTTCCCTACCTCGCCTGCTGATTTTATGACCTTCATCAACGGGCAGGTTGAACCAACTCCTATGGCTATCGGCAACAATATTGAAATAGCGCCCGAAGATCCGATGAAACATCTTTCAATTCGTCTGCTCGAAGGAGACGGTTTGATGCTGTTCGACGGACGCAACAAACAGCAAAACGGAACATTCGTTGTTCGCACCTTGCTGACTGTCGACAAAACAGGAAAAATAGCCGAATGGTTTATCACAGGCACATCGGTTAACGACTGGATACGCACGCCGGTGATTTCGTATTCGCAGGCCGGTTACCATCCCGCACAGGCAAAACTCGCCGTAGTGGAACTCGACAAAAACGACAAGCCGCTTTCAAGCGTTTCGTTGTGGAAAGTCAATGATGATGGCAGCCGCACAAAGGCGCTTTCGGGAACTCCAAAAGCATGGGGAATGTTTTTGCGGTACAATTATCTGCAATTCGACTTTTCGGCAGTAACAGAACCTGGTATTTACGAACTTGAATATGGCAAGCATCGCACAGCGCCATTCCCAATAGCCGGCGATGTGTTTGAGCGCACATGGTTTCCAACGCTCGACGTGTTTATGCCGGTGCAAATGGATCACATGTTTGTGCGCGAAGCATATCGCGTATGGCACGGCGCTCCGCATTTGGACGACGCCCTGCAAGCCCCGCTCAACCGCGTACACTGGGACGGATGGCGACAGGGAAGCAGCACCGACAATAAATACAAACCTTTGCAACATATACCGGGATTGAATGTAGGCGGATGGTTTGATGCAGGCGACTTCGACATTCAAACGCCATCGCAGCAAAGCACAGTACAGTCATTAGTGAATGTGTACGAAACCTTCGGTATTGACCGAGATGAAACAACGGTCAACCAAAAGACGCGTTATGTAGACATACACATTCCCGACGGCAAACCCGACATACTTCAACAGATAGAGCATGGCGCTTTGCAATTAGCCGCACAGGTACGTTCGGTAGGATATGCCATAGCCGGCATCAATGAGTCGCACCTTTATCAATATCGCCACCTTGGAGATGCTTTGACAAAAACCGACAATATGGTTTACAACCCGCGTTTGGACAGTCTGCAAACAGACGGACGCACAAGCGGAACACCCGACGACCGCTGGGCATTTACAAACCGCTCGGCATATTTGAACTACAATACGGCTATTTCATTAGCCGCTGCAGCACGCGTATTGAAAGGCTACAACGATGCCTTTGCCGCTGAATGCCTCGACGTGGCGCAATATATTTGGAAGGATGAACACAGCCGCCCGAAAGAAGATGAGCAAAACCAGCCTTTCTTTATTCGCGGCTTCGGCATTCAAACCGAACTGCTTGCCGCCGTTGAACTATGGCGCACAACAGGAAATGCCGAATACAAGGCGCGTATCGACGAAATATTACCCGAACTTGAAGAGAATATCGAACAAAACATGTTTATATTAGCCCAAATAGCGCCGTATATGGGAGACGACCTTAAAGCAAAGCTGCAGCCTGCGATAAAAGTCTATGGCGAACGTTTGGCTGCCGTTGATTCTGTCAGTCCTTTCGGCGTGATGATAAGCCCTTCGGGATGGGCTGCCAACGGCAACATTATAAGCATGGCAAACTTCAATTACAGATTGCACCTCATGTTTCCTGACGAGATTAACCCCGAATACATATACAGAGCGTTAAACTATCTATACGGATGTCATCCGGCGCACAATCTGTCGTTTGTTTCGGGCGTGGGCGCACAGCCAAAGAAAATCGCCTATGGCAACAACCGCGCCGATTTCTCGTTTATACCCGGCGGCATTGTACCCGGCATTCGTATTCTGAATCCCGACTACCCGGAAAACAGGGACGACTACCCTTTCCACTGGAGCGAAAACGAATACGTGATACCGCTTGCGCCAAACTATATTTATCTGGTGAATGCGGCGAACAGACTGCTGAACGATAAACAGTGATAATTGATAATAAAAAAATATAAATACAGTAGCCGCTAATAAAAAATCTCTTTATATCTTTGTGTCTTCTTTGTGTGTCTCTGTGTAATAAAAAACTTGCACAGAGATACACAGAGAGCACAGAATTAATCAATTAAATATAAATTAAAATATTAAACAACAAAACAGTTAATCATTAATAATTAATCGCTAAATAAAAAAATATTATGGCAACAATTTTACACAAAATCAAAGCATGGCTGTACGACAACCTGCTTACACAAGATAACCCGAACGACTATATAGCGCGGGTAATTTCAGAACGCTCGCTTGGAGTGAGCGACATTTGCGAATCGGCAGTAGTACGCGGCGGCGCCGACGTATCGGCTGCGGCAATGGAACATGCCGTCAATCTGTTTCTCAAAGAAATGGGCTATCGCCTTTGCGATGGATTTTCAATCAACACAGGCTGGTTTACGGCAAGCGTACACATCAAGGGCGTATTCGAAAGTCCGAATGAAAAATTCGACCCCCGAAAACATACCGTTCTGTTCGAGTTTCATCAGGGCGCTACACTGCGCAAAGAAACAGAACTTATAGATGTGGATATTCTCGGAGTTGCCGAAACAGGCGCTACGATTGCACAGGTTATTGACGTGAAAACAGGCAGTATCAACGACATACTGACGCCAAACCGTAACCTGAAAATTGCAGGACACAAACTCAAAATCGAAGGCGATAACGAAGCAAACGGAGTATATTTTGTAAACCTCAACACGCAGGAACACATAAAAGTTGACGCTTCGGACATTGCTGTTAACAATCCTTCGGAATTGATTATAGTGATACCTGATTTGGCGGCAGGAACGTACAATCTGCAAGTTACAACACAGTATGCTGCGGGCGCTACGTTGAAAGAGCCGCGTACCGCCTTGCTGGATAAAGTACTGACTGTGCAGTAGGCAGGCGAACAAAGACCCTTTGACCGAGCAGTCAAAGACCCTTTGACCGAGCAGTCAAAGACCTTTTGACCGAGCAGTCAAAGACCTTTTGACCGAGCAGTCAAAGACCATTTGACCGAGCGGTCAAAGACCCTTTGACAATCGCACCAGAAAAAGACAGGAGGATATGCAGATATTGATTTTTTTAATTATAAAAAATAAACGATGAAACATTTAACAACATTTCTAATTATATTTTTTACCGCAGGTTTCGGTTTGGCGCAGGTGCGCCTGCCGAAACTGATAGCGGACGGCATGGTGCTTCAGCGCGACGTGCCATTGAAAATATGGGGTTGGGCATCTCCCAACGAAGATATTACAATAGTATTCAAGGGTTCGGAATACAAATGCTCGGCTGATGCAGATGGAAACTGGCAAACCCTTATACCCGAACAGCAGGCAGGTATTACGCCGCAAACAATGACGGTAAAAGCAAGCAACACAGTTACAGTCAGCAATATTCTTGTGGGCGACGTGTGGCTGTGTTCGGGGCAGTCGAATATGGCAATGATGCTGTATGAAACAATAGACCTGTACGGAGAGCAGATTACGAAGATTAATAATCCTCATATCAGGATATACAGCGTTCCGCTGCATTATAATTTTCAACAGCCCGAAAAAGACCTGTCCGACAGAATGTGGAAAGCCGAATGGCGTGCCGCAACACCCGAAAATATTATGATGTTTTCGGCAGCAGCATACTTTTTCGCTCAAACTCTGTACGACAAATATCAAATTCCCATCGGACTTATTAATTCGAGCGTTGGCGGCTCGCCCATCGAAGCATGGCTCAGCATCGAAGCATTAAAAAATTACCCTGCACATGCCAGCGATGCAGCACAGTGCGCCGATAATGCTTATGTAGAAAATACTATGAAACTCGACATGGAAAACACATTAAACCGCACTGCGGAACTGAACAGAAACGACTTGGGACTTTCGAAATGGCATAAATCGGATGTCGATATGACCGAATGGAACGAAATATCGTTGCCTGGTTACTGGATAGACAAAGACGTTGATTTGCAATACGGCGTTATATGGTTTCGCAAAGAAATTGACGTACCCGAATCAATGACAGGAAAAGATGGCATTATCAGGCTTGGACGCATAGTTGATGACGATTCAACCTTTATCAACGGCGCTTATGTCGGAAACAGTTCATCTCAATATCCGCAGCGAATTTATCCCCTCAAAGCCGGCGCTCTCAAAACAGGTAAAAACACCATTGCCATACGCGTTGTATGCAATGGCAACCATGGAGGCTTTGTCGAAGAAAAACCATATACAATTACAGTAGGCGATGAAAATATAGACCTCACAGGTCAGTGGAAATATAAAATCGGAGCAACACTGTCAACGCCGGCGCAGCCAACAACTACTTTTCATTACAAACCCTTAGGTCTGTACAATGGAATGATTGCTCCGCTGCTCAATGCGCCTGTCAAAGGCGTTATATGGTATCAGGGCGAATCGAACACCGAACGGGCAGACGAATATGCAAGTTTGCTTCCCGACCTTATTAAAGACTGGCGCAATAAATTCAACAACCCGCAATTGCCGTTTATTATTGCACAGTTGCCCAATTTTATGAAAGTCTGCAAAACGCCGACAGAAAGCAACTGGGCAAAATTACGCAACGTCCAGCGCAAAGCGCTCGAAATTCCCAATACAGGAATGGCGGTAACAATAGACATCGGCGAATGGAATGACGTTCACCCGCTAAACAAAAAAGAACTCGGACGCCGTATGGCGCTCGAAGCGCAGCGAGTTGCATACAGCGAATCAACAGTAAGCAACGGTCCTCTGTACAAAAGCATGGAAATAAAAAACGGCAGCATTATACTTACATTTACTTCAACAGGCTCAGGCATATACACAAACCTCGACCTTCAAGGATTTGCCATTGCAGGCGAAGACGGTAAATACGTGTGGGCAAATGCGACAGTCATTGCAAAAGACAGAGTAAAAGTATGGAACAGGTCAGTAAAAAATCCTGTGTCCGTACGTTATGCATGGGCAGACAATCCCAACGATGCAAATCTGAAAAACAAAGAAGGACTGCCCGCCTCTCCATTCCAAACAGAATGATTTGAAAAATATAATGATTTAAGAATTTAATACAGTTAATATAAAAATAATAAATAAAAATTATGAGTACAATAAAAGAAGAAAAAGGATTTTACAAATTATCATGGAAACAGCGCATCGGCTTTGGCTCGGGCGATTTGGCTCAAAACCTGATATACCAGACTGTAGCCGCCTATCTGTCCATTTTTTACACCAATGTTTTCGGCTTGGAACCGGCAGTTGCAGCCGTTATGTTTTTAATAGTACGTTTGGTAGATGTACTTTGGGATCCATTTGTAGGCGCTTTTGTCGATAAACGCAACCCCAAACTTGGAAAATACCGCGCCTATCTCATACTTGGCGGCATTCCGCTTACTGCATTTGCCATTCTATGTTACTGGAACGGTTTTTCAGGTTCATTGCTTTATGCATACATTACATACGTTGGCATGTCGTTATGCTATACGCTGGTAAACGTACCCTACGGAGCATTGAACGCATCGCTGACACGCGACACTGATGAAATAACAATACTGACATCCGTGCGCATGTTTATGGCTAATATCGGAGGCTTTATCATTCTGTTTGGAGTGCCTGCATTTATTCAGTACCTTGCACCCGACAATAACTGGAAACAGCCATCTGCCGCAAATGCATGGTTTGCCGTAATGCTGATTTTTGCAGTAGTCGGGCTGATACTGCTTGCCTTTTGCTTTTCACAAACAAAAGAACGGGTTGTTTTGGACGAAAGCAAAAAGGATATGGTTAAATATTCCGACCTGTTTACCGAATTTAAAAGAAACAAACCTCTGCGCATACTGGCGTTTTTCTTTATCACCGCTTTTGCGCTGATGGCTGTCGGAAACACTGCCGCATCATATTATATAGGATATAATATAGGCGATGATACAATGCTGAAATGGTTTAACGGACTCAGCTCAATACCCGCATTTATCTTCCTGCCGCTTGTTCCCGCAATAAAAAAGGCTATAGGAAAAAAACAAATGTTTTATATCTTTCTGTCAGTCGGAATTATCGGAATGGCGATGCTGTATGTAATAACAGTTATACCTGCACTCAAAAGCCAGATATGGCTAATCTACACTGCACAGTTTATAAAATCAACAGGAATAATTGTAGCAACAGGCTACATGTGGGCGCTCGTTCCCGAAGTAATTTCATACGGAGAATGGAAAACAGGAAGACGAATATCAGGCATTGTAAATGCACTTACGGGAATTTTCTTCAAGGCAGGATTTGCACTTGGCGGAGTAATACCGCTGATGATGCTCGCTCTTGTAAAATTCAACAAAGATTTGCCGCAGCAAACCGATTTTACGCAGCAGGGAATTTTATGGACAATAACCATTATCCCCGCAATACTGCTCGTTTTGGCAATGTTTATTATATCCAAATACGAACTGGACGACCAAACTATTGACAAAATAAACAAAGAAATAGAAAGCAGAAACCTTGAATAAAAAATATAACTATTAATTAATAAATAAAATAAAAATGCAAGTATTAAAAAAAACATTGATGATAACCACCGTTTGCTGTTTCGCATTAACGGCATGTAAAAAATCGGTTATCGAAGAAAGTAACAGACTGGCAAATGCATTTGCCGATAAGTTTTTGATAGGGACAGCAATGAACTCCCTGCAAATTTTCGATTTGGATACGCTTGGCACAGATATTATCAAAAAACAGTTCAATGCCATTGTTCCCGAAAATTGTATGAAAAGCATGTATCTGCAACCCGAAGAAGGCAAATTCTTCTTCGACGAAGCCGATAAATATGTAGCATTTGGCGAAGCCAACAACTTGTGGATAACCGGCCATTGCCTTGTGTGGCATTCACAGGCTCCACGATGGCTTTTTGCAGATGAGAACGGCAACGATGTTTCGCGCGAAACACTGATAGAACGCATGCGCAACCACATTACCACCGTTGTTTCACGTTACAAAGGACGCATCAAGGGCTGGGATGTAGTGAACGAAGCAATAATGGACGACGGCTCGTGGCGACAAAGCAAATTCTATCAAATAATAGGCGAAGATTTTATAAATCTTGCTTTTCAGTTTGCACACGAAGCCGACCCCGATGCAGAACTTTACTACAACGACTATTCTACAGCCATCGAGGCTAAATGTCAGGGCATTGTTAATGTTGTAAAGTCGATACAGGCAAAAGGACTCAGAATAGACGCAGTAGGTATGCAGGGACATTTGAACATGGACAGCCCGACTGTTGAAGAATTTGAGAAAAGTTTGCTTGCCTTTGCAGACTTGGGCGTCAAAGTTATGGTAACAGAACTCGACTTAACAGTGCTTCCAGGTTTTAATAACTTTACAGGAGCAGATGTTTCGGCAAACTTTGATTTTAAGGCAGAATTAGATCCATATTCCGACAGCTTACCCGATCAGGTCGCATTAGAGCAACAAAATCGCTATGTTGACTTTTTCAAACTGTTTCTAAAACATCACGATAAAATAAGCCGCGTAACACTGTGGGGCGTTACCGACAATGATTCGTGGCGCAATGGCTGGCCTGTGCCCGGAAGAACAGATTACGCATTACTTTTCGACCGTAACTATCAACCCAAACCTGTGGTAGCAGAATTAATAAAATTAACAAAACAATATTAAATTATGAAAGCAAAATATTTATTTCCCAACGATTATATGGCAGACCCTTCTGTACATATTTTCAACAATAAACTTTATATCTACCCGTCGCACGACCGTGAAAGCGGAATTCCCGAAAATGATAATGGCGATCATTTCGATATGAAAGACTATCACGTCCTCTCAATGGACGATATTGACGGCGATGTTACCGACCACGGCGTAATACTTGACGTGAAAGATATTCCATGGGCAGGACGCCAACTGTGGGACAACGATGTTGCATGTAAAAATGGAAAATATTATCTGTATTTTTCGATGAAAGACAAAAACGACGTTTTCCACATAGGAGTAGCCATTGCCGATAAACCCGAAGGCCCGTTCATTCCGCAATCCGACCCGATTCGCGGAAGTTACAGCATGGATCCCTGCGTATTGGAAGATGATGGCGACTATTACATGTATTTCGGCGGTTTATGGGGCGGACAGCTTCAACGTTACCGCGACAACAAAGCCCTCGAAAGCGCAGAATTTCCTGCCGACAACGAACCTGCAATACCATCGCGCGTAGTACGCCTGAGCGACGATATGTTACAGTTTGCAGAAGACCCAAAACCTGTAATAATATTGGACGAAAACGGCAAACCAATTCCGCACAGCAACAACGAATGTCGGTTTTTCGAAGCCTCGTGGATGCACAAATACAAGGGAAAATACTACTTCTCCTACTCTACCGGCGACACTCACAGATTATGCTATGCCATAAGCGACAACCCGTACGGTCCATTCACTTACAAAGGCGTGATATTAACTCCTGTTGTAGGCTGGACAACGCATCATGCCATTATCGAATGGAAAGGAAAATGGTACCTTTTCCATCACGACAGCCTGCCTTCGGGCGGTAAAACATGGCTGCGCAGCGTGAAAGTAACGGAATTGGAATATAACGAAGATGATACAATAAAAACAATTGAAGGAAGCAATATTTAGGATTTATTATTTTAGTATTAATCATTTAACAATTCATTAAATAATTCAGTTATGATAAAAAAACTATTGTTTGTTGCATTATGCATAACCTTAGCAGCTTGCAGCACAAAGCCATACAAAAACACAGATCTCGATTTTGAAACAAGAGTCGAAGATCTGCTGTCGCGCATGACACTGGTAGAAAAAGTGAACATGCTGCGTTACGACTGTCCGGGAGTTCCCCGCCTTGATATTCCTGCACATAATTTCTGGAACGAATGTCTGCACGGAGTAGCGCGTTCGGGGCGCGCCACAGTATTCCCTCAAGCCATAGGACTGGCGGCAATGTGGGATACCAGCGAAATGTATTCTATAGCCGATGCTATATCAGACGAAGCGCGAGCCAAACATCACGATTATGCAAATCGCGGTAAATTCTGGCAATATATGGGTCTTACGTACTGGACGCCAAATATCAACATATTTCGCGATCCGCGCTGGGGACGCGGAATGGAAACATATGGCGAAGATCCTTATCTTACAGCCGAATTGGCAATACCTTTTATAAAAGGATTGCAAGGAAACGACCCGAAATATTTTAAATTAATTTCTACCGCAAAACACTTTGCAGTACATAGCGGACCTGAATCAATAAGACATTCGTTTGACGTGATGCCAAACGACTACGATATGGCTGAAACCTATCTTCCACACTTCAAACGTGCAGTAGAGGAAGCAAAAGTATATTGCGTAATGTGCGCATATCAGCGGCTAAACGGATTGCCTTGCTGCGGAAATGAATATCTGTCGAATCTTCTGCGCAACGAATGGGGATTTGAAGGATACATCGTATCAGACTGTTGGGCTATATTCGACTTTTATGCAAAAGGACACCACGAAACAGTAAATACGCCCGCTGAAGCGGCTGCAATGGCTGTAAAAGCAGGCACCGACCAAAATTGCGGTAATACATATCCGTATTTGCTTTCTGCCGTAGAACAGGGACTTATAACCGAAAAGGAAATAGATGTTTCGGTTAAACGTATATTATTGGCAATGATGAAATTGGGACTTTTCGACAAAAAAGAACAAGTTCCATATACAAATATTCCGTATAACGTTGTAGAAAGTGAAAAAAATATGGAATTATCGCTCGATGCTGCGCGCAAATCTATTGTTTTGTTAAAAAATGATGGTTTATTACCTCTATCCAAAAATTTGAAAAAAGTAGCGGTTATAGGTCCTAATGCCGAAGATTTTAACGTGTTGCTTGCAAATTATAATGGTTTTCCGTCAACATACAAAACTCCTTTAACCGGTATTCGCGAAAAATTGCCAAATGCAGAAGTCAGATTTGCACAAGGTTGTGAACTTGCGCCGGGATTACCTTACTTTACACCAATACCTGCAAACTGTCTGTTTACCGATGCATCATTAACAAAAAACGGACTTCAGGCAATTTATACATCCAATGATAAACAGGTAAACAGAACAGATGCAAACATTGATTTCATTTGGGGACAAAACACGCCTGCCGAAGATATTGATTACGACAATCTTGCTGTTGAATGGAACGGTGTTCTCGTTCCTGCAATAACAGGACAGTATATTTTGGCAGCCGAAGCACAACAAGAATTTGATTTATACATAAATGATTCTTTGCTGTTGAGCATAAAAGCAAGATATAATCCGCAAAAAAGACATGACACTGTTGAACTTAAAGCCAACGAAACGTATAATATAAAAGTCAAATATTCACAAAAAGACACACAATTTTCGATGGCTCGGCTTTTATGGTCTGCTCCCAATCCGAACATGAAACAGGAAGCAATAGACATTGCAAAAAATTCTGATGTTGTTGTACTCTGTATGGGATTAAGCCCTTCGCTTGAAGGCGAAGAAATGCCTGTCAATATTAAAGGATTCAACGGCGGCGACCGCACCGATATTGAACTGCCCGTAACGCAAAAGGAACTTATCGAAGATATATATAAACTTAAAAAACCTGTTGTTCTCGTTTTGCTTAACGGCAGCGCACTTGCCATAAATCGCGAAAATGAAACCATGTCGGCAATAATCGAAGCGTGGTATCCCGGTCAATATGGAGGCGCTGCAATTGCAGATGTGCTGTTCGGCGATTATAATCCGGCAGGACGATTACCTGTTACTTTTTATAAAAGCATCAACGATATTCCCGAATTTACAAATTATGATATGCAAGGCAAAACCTATCGGTATTTTACAGGAAGTCCGCTTTATGAATTTGGATACGGACTGAGTTATTCCGATTTTGAGTATTCAATTACAAACGTTCCTCAAACAATTAAGGCAGGCGATACAGTAACAATAACTGCCGAAGTAAAAAATACAGGCAAAATTGATGGCGACGAAGTTGTACAGCTTTACGTTTCGTTACCTGCCGATGCTTCGTGGAAAACTCCTGTAAGAACCTTGCAGGGATTCAAGCGAATAAACTTGAAGGCAGGAGAAAGCAAAAAGGTTGAATTTTCGCTTGCGCCATCGCAAATGACTGTACGCAATACAAATAATGAAGCAATTATACCATCGGGAACAATGCATGTATATGCAGGCGGAAAACAGCCCGATAAAAAAGCGCTGGCTGCCAAAAAGGTTGCAGAATGTAAAGTAATAATTGAATAATAAATCATTTGCTTTAACTCATGCGGACATTGAAATAAAGTATATAGCCGACAAGTAAACAGTAAATTGAAACTTTTAGCCAATAGCATAGAGTAAACCTTTATGCTATTGCTTTTTATATAGTCGCTCCTTATAAACTGTGAAAATAGTTGCTCCTTACGAATAAAAAAAGGACAAAGCTAGAACATTAAAAATTTCGGACAATTATTTCTTTATGTTACTTTTGTCTTGACACAAAAGTAACCAAAAAGTCAAGAGCAGCCGACGCTATACGGTAACTCCGATTTAGGCTTATGACCTGA
>JAITLJ010000109.1 GCA_031277925.1 Prevotellaceae bacterium
ATATTTTCTTTTTTTTAATAAAATATTTTCAAAATCGTTGTCAATTAATCGCAAATATAAAACAGTATAATCTGTACTTCCTGCATTTTTATTTAGTCGTTCTTTAATAAATATTGAAACTATTTATTAATATTTATTTGGTATAAATTATCGAATAAAAATATCGTGTTTTATATAGATACAGGCAGAAATTCGGCAAAATATGAATATTTTTTTTCTTTATATTCTTTTTGTGTCAAGGCAAATTAACAAAAAGAAAAGATGTCCCCTCATGAACAGTTTTTTCGTCATTGTACTAAATATCTGACAGAAATGTTTAATGTATTAACATTGGCTTTTTTTATTCGTAAGGAGCGACTATATAATTATTAACGGTGATTGATTAATGTTTATACGATTTTTATTACTTTTGTAAAAAAAATGATTTTATGACATTATCAGCAGAAACAATTGCCAATCATTTAGGCGGAACAATCGAAGGGAATCCGGATGTGGAAGTATCGGCAGCCGCCCGTATAGAACAGGGAAAGCCCGGAACATTATGTTTTTTGGCAAATCCTAAATACGAAAAATATCTTTATACAACTCAGGCAAGTATAGTTTTAATAAACAAAAGTTTTGAACTCAAACAGCCTGTTACAGCAACGCTTATACGTGTCGATAATGCTTATCAGGCTGTAGCAACCATGCTTGACTTGCTGAATACAATGAAAATGCAAAACAAAAGCGGTCATTCGTGGCGAAGTAAAATTTCGTGGCGTGCAAAACTCGGTAAAAATGTCTATATAGGAGCATTTTCGTATATAGCAAAAGGCGCTAAAATAGGAAATAATGTAAAAATATATCCGCAGGTTTACGTAGGCGAAAATGTTTGCATAGGCGACAATACAGTTTTATACCCAGGTGTGAAAATTTATATCGGATGTAAAATTGGAGCAAACTGCATCATTCATTCGGGCGCGGTAATTGGCGCCGACGGCTTTGGTTTTGCCCTGCAAAGCGATGGTTCATATAAAAAAATTGCTCAAACAGGAATTGTTGTTATTGAAGATAATGTTGAGATAGGCTCAAATGTTTCTATCGACCGCGCAACTATGGAAACGACAGTAATTCGTTGCGGAACAAAAATTGATAATCTCGTACAAATTGCACATAATGTAGAAATAGGCGAAAATACGGTAATTGCAGCGCAGGCAGGAATTGCAGGTTCGGCAAAAATAGGAAAACAATGTGTAGTTGGCGGTCAGGTTGGAATTGTTGGTCATATAAAAATTGGCGACGGCACGCAGATAGGCGCGCAATCGGGAGTGGCTAAAAACACTGTTGCAAACGCAACAATTGCAGGTTCGCCGGCTGTTGATTATGCAAAAAATCAGCGAAATATTGCAGTATATCGCACTTTGCCCCAAATGCGCGACGAAATTCAGACATTAAAAAAGGAAATCGAAGAATTGAAGAAAAAAATCAATTCTTAATCTGTCGAAAAAGAATACTTTTATATACGCATTATTAATACTTATTAAACTCGGTTAAAAATATTTCATGTAAATTTGCAATATAATTTCAGATTATGCGAATAGATATACTTACAGTTGCTCCCGAATTGCTTGAAAGTCCGTTAAATCATTCGATTGTTAAGCGGGCGCGCGAAAAAAACGTTGTTGAAATCCATATTCATAATATTCACGATTACGGAAAAGGAAATTATCGACAGGTTGACGATTATTCGTTTGGCGGCGATTCTGGCATGGTGCTTATGATTGAACCTGTTTTTAATATGATAAACGACCTGAAAAAACAACGCAATTACGATGAAATAATTTACATGTCGCCCGATGGCTTGCTTTTCAATCAGCGTGAAGCAAATCGACTGTCAACAAAAGAAAACATAATAATTCTTTGCGGACATTTCAAAGGAATAGACCATCGAATACGCGAACATCTTATCAGCTGCGAAATTTCAATAGGCAATTATGTACTGTCGGGCGGCGAACTGGCTGCAGCGGTTATTATTGACTCGATTGTACGCATTATTCCCGGAGCAATTTCAGACGAAACATCGGCGCTCACCGATTCGTTTCAGGATGGATTGCTTGCTCCGCCTGTATATACTCGACCTGCCGAATTTAACGGATGGAAAGTTCCTGATGTTTTATTGTCGGGAAACCATAAAAAAATAACCGAGTGGCAGGAAGAACAGGCTATAGCGCGAACAAAACAGCTACGTCCCGAAATGTTGAAAGAAGAATAACTTGAATTGACAGTATGCTTCGCAATTTAAGATATTTAGTTGTTCTTTACGAATAAAAAAAGACAATGCTAAAACATTAAAAATTTCGGACAATTATTTCTTTCTGTTACTTTTGTCTTGACACAAAAGAAGATAAAGAAACAAGTTCATATTTTGCCGAATTTTTGCCTGTATCTGTATAAAACACGATATTTTTATTCGATAATTTATGCCTATAATTTATTAATAATCAACCGTTTCGACCCTTTTTAAGGAGCGACTATCTATTCTTCTGTATTGCTGAGGTTTACTTCGGCGTTACGCCTTGCAATGACGTGTTTTTTTTAAAAAAAATCCCATAAATCCAATCAAATAAATCACAATTCAGACGATTATTTTTTGCACAGTTTTTTGATTATGATTTAATGTTAAAAAGGATAATAAATGGCTATTGGCGGTTTGATAATTTGACTGTTTACTGTTTTTTTTTACGATTTAAT
>JAITLJ010000119.1 GCA_031277925.1 Prevotellaceae bacterium
CGGATTGCATAAACAATAAATTTATAATAAAACATGAACCGAAAAATTAATAACGCTATCGCAATATTTGTATTATTGTTAATATCCATGATGTCTGTCGAAGCCCAGTCGTTAAAGACCGCCGATGAATATTATTCGGGCAGAGCATATTACAGCGCTGCAAATATATATCGTCAAGTAATCAATCTGAAAGGCAAAGACAAGGATGTAAGAGAACGGAAAGGCGAAATATTGTTCCGAATAGGCGAATGTTACAGAAAAATGAACAAAACATTAGATGCTTTGAAATGGTACGAACAAGCCGAAGAAGCAGGTTACAACCAAGCAGAACTGTATTATGGATTTGGCTGTGTTCAATTGATGCACGGACAATATGCGGAAGCGTATAAACGGTTTGCTCTTGCACAACAAAAGGGTGCCGATATGAAATTGATTGATGCAAAAATGGCTTCGTGCAATATTGCCGAACATTACGGGAAAGTCAATAATCTGTATGAAGTTATACCGATAGAAAATCTGAATACAAAAGGCAGCGAATACGGAATATCGTTTTATGAAGAAAACTTAATATATGCATCCACAGGCAGAGTAACACGAATAAAAGAAATATCAGAACGCACAGGGCTTCCATATTCCGAGTTATACATTGCATCGCCCGATTCGCGTTCACTGTACGGTTCGGTAAAAAAATTGGAAGCAATGTCGGAAGAACAGGTTAACGATGGAACCTTCTGCTACGATGCTCAAACCAAACAGTTATACTGTACGCGCTGCGAATCGGCAAATCAAAATTGCTTTATCCTTAAAATAAGCGTGAAAGATAACAGATACAAAGTAAACGGAAAACTGAAATTAGGTAATATTACCTATGGAGCCGGACATCCGTATCTAACTGACGATGGAAATCGCATTTACTTTTCATCAGTCATTGATGGCGGCTATGGCGGAGTTGATTTATGGTATGTGGATAAAGATAAAAAAGGCAATTATGGCAATCCCGTCAATCTGGGTCCAAATGTAAATACAACAGGCGACGACGTATTTCCATCGTTTATTGATGGAGTTTTGTATTATGCATCCGATGGACATCCCGGACTTGGCGGACTGGATATTTTTGCAAGCGCCATGCAGGAAGATGGAAGTTTCGGCAAGGCGCATAATTTACGCGCTCCCTTTAATACATCATGGGACGATTTTAATATAATACATCAAACATATAACAATACAGGACTGTTTATAAGCAATCGTAACAATGCCACAAGCAGCGATGATATATATATGTTTAACGATTTTCCGCCAAAAGTTATAACACTTGATGGACTTGTATATGACGGCGAAACAAACGAACAGTTGAAAGAATATTCTGTTGTAATAATGGATGGCGATAACAAATTTTTTGAAATAAACGTAACCGACAGCAGTAACTATTTTGTTTATATCATGCCTGATAAAAATTATCAAATCAAAGCAATATCACCGGGATACGACGAACATATCGAAACGCTGACTACTGCCGATGTGCCTAATTTCTCGGATTTATATTCAAAAATATATCTAAATAAAACAGTTGTCGTTGTAGAAGAAGAGCCGACTATCGAAATTGCCGAAGTAACCGAAAGCGATTCGGCAAAGATGATGTATATCGAAATAAAAGATATATTTTACGAATACAACAAATCGCGCCTGACCGATAAATCAAAGGCAGAAATGGATAAATACGTTCAGTATTTCGATGAATATCCCGAAATGACAGTCGAAATTGGTTCGCATACCGACTCGAGAGGTTCAAATGCATACAACATGAAACTGTCGGAACAGCGAGCAAAAGCTGTTGTCGATTATTTGGTATCGAAAGGCATAGATTCAAGCAGGCTTATATGGAAAGGCTATGGTGAAGAACAGTTACTTATTCCAAACGCCAAAACCGAAGCCGAACATCAGGCAAACCGCCGCACAGTATTCAAGGTATTAACGCTTGGAGTTCATGCCACAAACATAATAATAAAGCAAATATCGGCAGAAGAGATGGTAAACAGTTCGAACGGAGCGGTAGATTTAAGCGGTTGGTGGGTGCAGGTTTATGTATCGTCAAGTTCTGATGCTCTCGATTTGCCGATAATAAAAAATGCGGAACGAATCACAGGCAAGGAAGTTCAGTTAATCAGAGCCGATGATGGCAAAAATCATTATTGCATACACTACGACACGCGTAATGAGGCCTTGAAAGCAGAAATAGCTCTGTACAAAGAAAACATCAAAACAATATTATTGAATTTTTAAAAGTAACAGAAAAAAAAGATGTCCCGCTATGGATAGAATGTTGGTAAAAAAATAATCGCCTGCGAGCCTTATATCAACCCGCCATCACGTAGCGCAAATTAAATGCTGGATTTAAGAAAATTTTTATTACCTTTGCAAAATGTCAGTCAGTTCGGTTTTTTGGAAAAAATTTTTGATTTTTTTGTGCGGACTGATTTTGAAACTGGTTTTTATGGCGGTTTTTAGAGTTTTTTTTTCGTTTTTTGCGCAAAAAACGCTTCTTTTTGACATTAACTTCCTTATTTTGTTGCGTTTGCTATAATAATGCCCGGCGAACGATATAAATTGTACGCTATGGCTTCAAGTAAATGTTGAGTATGAGTCTTTTCCAAGCCTTTGTAACGAGCGCGTCCTGTTCTGAACCAGCGTTTCATGCCTCCAAAAGTTCGCTCGACAACCCAGCGCCTTTTGCTTATTAATTTGTTAAACTGTTTTTCTCTGTCGCTTAATGGTTTGTTTTTTACGGCTTTATGCATTA
>JAITLJ010000196.1 GCA_031277925.1 Prevotellaceae bacterium
CCAAGGATCAATCCAGCTCCTGCTGCATTTCTGCAATGACTTAACGACAGAAAGAATTTAAGAATGAAGATTTAATAAAAATGAAGAGAATAATAAAACAATCCGCGAAAATTCGCATGATTGGTGGACAACAATAAAAAAAAATAAAAAACGTCATTGCGGGTACAGCAGCAGGAGCATTCTTTTTCATAATGAAGAGTGATATTGTTAAAAAAAAAATTCTTGATCCAAGGATCAATCCAGCTCCTGCTGCACTTCTGCAATGACTTAACGACAGAAAGAATTTAAGAATGAAGATTTAATAAAAATAAAGGGAATAATAAAACAATCCGCAAAAATTCGCGTAAATTGTGGACAGATATAAAAAAGAACATAGATGAATATAACATATTAATTTTTTAAATACACAAATTTATGAGTAAAAACATTTATTTCCCCACGGTGGGACAAATCAAGTTTGAAGGAAAAGACAGTAAAAATCCTTTAGCATTTCGTTATTACAATCCCGAAAAGGTTGTTTATGGACGAAAGATGAAAGACTGGTTCAAATTTGCGATGGCATGGTGGCACACGCTTTGTGCCGAAGGCAGCGATCAGTTTGGACCTGGCACAAAAACATTTCCATGGGCTCAGGGCGGTTCGGCTCTGGAAACAGCAAAACAGCGATTGGATGCAGGTTTTGAATTTATGCAAAAAATCGGCATCGAATATTATTGTTTTCATGATATAGATTTAATCGATGAAGGCAAATCTATTGAAGAGTATGAAGCCAATTTGAAGGCGATTGTTGAATATGCAAAACAAAAACAGGCTGAAACCGGTATAAAACTGCTGTGGGGCACAGCCAACGTGTTCGGCAACAAACGCTACATGAACGGAGCGGCGACAAATCCCGATTTTGATGTTGTAGCGCGCGCTGCTGTACAGATAAAAAATGCTATCGACGCTACAATAGAACTCGGCGGACTGGCTTATGTATTCTGGGGCGGGAGAGAAGGATATTCATCTTTGCTTAACACCCAAATGAAACGCGAAAAAGACCATCTTGCCACGTTTCTGGCAAAGGCTCGCGACTATGCGCGCTCAAAAGGTTTCAAAGGTGTATTTCTGATTGAACCAAAACCAATGGAGCCAACCAAACATCAATACGATGCTGATACCGAAACTGTTATAGGCTTCCTGCGCTCATACGGCTTGGACAAAGATTTCAAGATAAATATCGAAGTAAATCATGCTACGCTTGCCGGACATACTTTTGAACACGAACTGCAATGCGCCGCCGATGCAAACCTCTTAGGCTCGATAGATGCAAATCGCGGCGACTATCAAAACGGCTGGGATACCGACCAGTTCCCCGTAGATGCATACGAACTTACGCAAGCCATGCTGGTGATACTGCAAAATGGAGGCTTGCCAGGCGGTACTAACTTCGACGCTAAAACACGTCGCAATTCTACCGACCTCGAAGATATTTTCATCGCTCACATTTCGGGCATGGATGCTTTTGCACGCGCTCTCGAAAGCGCTGCCGATATCCTCGAAAAATCTCCCTACAAAAAAATGCTTGCCGACCGATATGCTTCTTTCGACAAAGACAAAGGCAAAGAATTTGAAGAAGGAAAACTGTCGCTCGAATATTTAGTCGATTACGCCAAAACCAAAGGAGAACCGGCGCAGACAAGCGGCAAGCAGGAACTGTATGAAGCAATAGTAAACATGTATATATAAAATGTTTCAAATTGACGTTTATGTAATTAATATTGATAATTATAAACACGCCGTGCGAATTATGCGCAGGGCTTATTCCCTGCGTATAACGCATGAGCGTATGCAATGTTTGATAATATTGATAAAATGAATTTATAAAATTATGATAATGCAAAAACTACCCTTACTTGTTTCTGCTGATTTTCAGACAACGGTTGATGGCAGGCAAATATCGCTTCATACTTTACACAATGGTGATATAACAATGCAGGTAACAAACTTCGGCGCTCGCACAGTGTCGCTGTTTACTCCAGACCGAAAAGGAAAATATGAAGATATCGTATTGGGTTATCCTAATATAGAATCATATTTACATAACAGCGGCGAACGATTTCTGGGATGCGTGGTTGGTCGTTATGCAAACCGTATTGCAGGCGGCAAATTTACCCTCAATGGAACTGAATACACCCTGCCGCTCAACAGCGGCGGACAAACTCTGCACGGCGGCATTAAAGGATTTGACAGTGTGGTGTGGAACATCGACAGCCTGAACGAAAACGAAATAACTTTCTCGTACACATCTGACGATGGCGACGAAGGCTTTCCAGGCAAATTGCACGTACTGATGACATATTCGCTTACCGAAAACAATGAATTTAAAATCACTTATAAAGCAACTGCCAACAAAATTACTGTTGTAAACCTTTCGCACCATTCGTTTTTCAATCTTCGAGGCGAAGGAAACGGCAGCATCGAAAATCATGTATTGACGCTCAATGCAGGTCATATTACGGCTGTAAACGAAGCGCTTATTCCGACAGGAAATTTAATGCCTGTCGAAAACACGCCATTTGATTTTCGCAGTCCGCACGCTATTGGCGAGCGAATTAACGAAAACCACGAACAGTTGAAATTCGGCAGTGGATATGATCATAACTGGGTTTTCAACAGTAAAGGTATTGACTATCCTGCCGCCACAGTTTACGAACCCGAAAGCGGCAGAGAAATGCTGGTATTTACCGACCAGCCCGGAATACAGTTTTACAGCGGAAATCATTTTTACGGAATGGCAGAAGGAAAATACGGGAAACGGCATATCAAACGCGAATCATTTGCGCTTGAAACACAAAAATTTCCCGACTCTCCCAACCATCTCAACTTCCCGACAACAACTTTGAATGTCGGAGAAACATATCAACAAACATGCATTTATAAATTTAATAAAAAATAATCCATGAAAAATAAAGAATACAATTCAGCTTACATTTTATGTATCACACTTGTAGCAACTCTCGGCGGCTTGCTTTTCGGATATGATACAGCAGTAATTTCAGGCGCCGAAAAAGGTATTGAGGGCTTTTTCAGGCAATCTAACGCAAATTTTGAATATACTACATTTCTGCATGGCATAACAGCGGCAAGCGCCCTCATAGGCTGTGTTATCGGCGGATTTATATCAGGATTTTTTGCACAGTTACTTGGACGGCGCAATTCACTTCGTTTTGCATCCGTGCTGTTTTTCCTGTCGGCATTAGGTTCTTATTGTCCCGAATTTTTGTTTTTTGAAAAAAATCTTCCTACAAGCAATCTGCTTATAGCATTCAATATGTATCGCATACTTGGCGGAATAGGAGTAGGACTTGCTTCTGCTATTGTGCCGATGTATATTGCCGAAATTGCTCCGTCAAAGATTCGCGGAACATTGGTTTCGTGCAATCAGTTTGCAATAATTTTCGGTATGCTGGTCGTTTATTTTGTAAATTATCTGATACTGGGCGACCATAAAAATCCCTTTGTAGATGAAATTACAAAAGTATATACCGTTCCCGACCAGTGGACAATCCTTTACGGATGGAGATACATGTTTGGCTCTGAAGCATACGTTGCTGCCGTGTTCTGTTTCTTGCTGTTTTTTGTTCCCAAGACGCCACGCTATCTTGTAATGATACGGCAAGACGAAAAAGCCCTGTCTATTCTTTCAAAGATAAACGGAAAAGAAACGGCAAAACAAATTCTGTCGGATATAAAAGCAACAGTTCAGGTGAAAAACGAAAAACTGTTCACTTATGGCGTTACCGTTATAGTTATAGGTATATTTTTATCGGTATTTCAGCAGGCGATAGGAATAAACGCCGTGCTTTATTATGCTCCGCGCATGTTTCAAAATGCAGGAGCCGAAGGAGGCGGAATGTTGCAAACGGTTATAATGGGCATTGTAAATATTGTGTTTACTGCTGTGGCAATATTTACAGTAGATAAATTTGGACGTAAACCTTTACTGCTTATAGGTTCGATAGGTATGGCGGCAGGCGCTTTTGCCGTTGCAGTCTGCGACAGTATCGGATTACAGGGAATAATTCCCGTAATGTCGATTATCGTTTATGCAGCATTTTTCATGATGTCGTGGGGACCGATATGCTGGGTGCTTATATCCGAAATATTCCCAAATACCATTCGCGGACAGGCGGTAGCAATTGCCGTGGCGTTTCAATGGATATTCAACTTCATCGTTTCTTCCACATTCCCGCCACTCTACGATTTCAGTCCAATGATTGCCTACGGGCTGTATGGAATAATGTGTATATTTGCCTTTGTTTTTGTATGGAAATGGGTACCCGAAACAAAGGGTAAAACTCTGGAAGACATGAATAAACTTTGGGCAAAACGATAATGTAAAAAAGCGGTTCTTCAGGAAATTGCGTGAAAATTATTACAATATTGGAAAAAATATTGTTGCATGAGAAATGTAATATGAGCAGAACGATTAAACAAAACTGTTCAGAAACTGCAAACATCAACAGATAAACAGTGATATTGTAAACTTTATAATTGCTGTTTTATTGCTTCATGTCGATTTAACTCAATTTTCTGAAGAACTTTTATTATAACCGAAGACTGTTAAAATTTACAGCAGTAATTCGAGTATGAAAAAACAACCGAAAACGCCGCTTGCTATTCCGTTTGTTGTGAAAAACGCAGCATTAATTCTGCTCAAATCGCTTGGTTTTATTATTAAATGCTGATATGCCAGCATAAGCGAAAATATTGTTGCGCCTGATATGTAAAAAATACCGAAGTTGCCGTAAAAACAAATTATAACAAGTAAAACAGCAACAACAAAATGTAAAAAAGAAGAAAGCATCATTGCATTTTTGCGCCCCAAAGCCACAGGTATTGATTTCAATGATTGACTTTTATCAAATTCTTCATCCTGCAAAGCGTATATTATGTCGAAACCAGCCGTCCACAGCAATACTGTTGCGGAAATTAAAATCGGCATTATGCTTATGTTTCCGCCAACGGCAATATATGCGCCTGTAGGCGCTGTTGCAAGCGCTGCGCCAAGCACAAAATGACAAATTGCAGTAAAACGTTTTGTATAACTGTAAGCAAGTATAACCAAAAGTGCAAACGGCGACAAATAAAATGTAAGAGTGTTTATGAAAAAACTTGTTGTCGAAAATAAGACGCAGTTAGCAATAACAAAAATTAGCGCCGCTTTTGGAGAAATTACGTTTGACGGAATTTCACGTTTTGACGTACGCGGATTTTTTTTATCTATTTTACGGTCGGCATAACGGTTGAAACTCATTGCGGCATTACGCGCAAAAACCATGCACAGCAGCATTTTCAAAAGCAAAATCCAGTCGAACGATAATTCCGTATTTTCATAATACCCTAAAAAGAAGCCGATACAGGCAAAAGGCAATGCAAAAACCGTATGTTCAAATTTTACGAGCGATATATAGTTTCTAAAATTCAAATTTGTTAAGAATTATATTATAAAATCAACAGTAATCAAGCAAACTGCCATAGATTACTTTTTGCAAAGGTAGATGAAATTTACGAATTATGCACAGGCAAACTATTTAGTCGCTCCTTACGAATAAAAAAAGACAATGCTAAAACATTAAAAATTTCGGACAATTATTTCTTTCTGTTAATTTGTCTTGATACAAAAGAAGATAAAGAAAAAAGTTCATATTTTACCGAACTTTTGCCTGTATCTATATAAAACACGGTATTTTTATTCGACAATTTATGCATATAACTTATTAATAATTAACTGTTTCAATCCTTTTTAAGGAGCGACTAGTTATGACAGGCGCGACCATCATTGCAAACCGCTTCACTGCTTATCAATTTAAGAATTTAATGATTCAGAAATTATACTCAAACGCCATCAAACCGTAATTTATGTAAATTGAATATCAGCAAAATATCATTATATTTTAGTCTGTTTTGATACCGTTTAGGTATTATACCAAACTGCTATCAAAATGCAATTTGTATAAATTGATTATCAGTAAAATATCTTTATAGTTCAGGGTATTTTGATACCGTTTAGGTATTAGATATAAAATAAATGATTATGGAAATAATATTGATGCGCTAATTTTTAATATTTACTTATAATCTGTTTATTATTAAATATATATATGTGTTTTCTGATTTTTGGACTTGAATTGAAATGTCCGTAATTTTTGAAATTGAGGTTCACCTAATACCTCAAAATTCCGCTTTTTGAACAGTTATTTTCAAACCGACAAGAAGCGCCACGATAGCAATGTTTTAGATGTTTTTTGTTTTGCGGATAAATTCAAATAGTTAATCAACGTTCTAATTTTGTTGATGCATTGTTAGTAATTTATAAGTTTAAAATATTGATATAAAATAAATTACAAATACATGTTATTCAAAACAGGCGTTATCGTGGAAAATAAAATTCAAATGTTTTATCTGAATAGCAAATAATTATACGTTCCACTTCACGATTATTATATTTTAATTCAGATTTAGGTAAAACATCTATTTTTTCATCATTATTTACGCTGTTTTCATCGATATTTTCACTGATTTTATAATCATTAGCGTCATCAATTTTAGGTGTTGATAAAAATAAATCATTGGATTTGTCGTTAAAAAGCGATTGTTCCTTAGGCGTTTTGTACATTTTACCGTCGCCTGTAATTAACCATTCGACATTAAGTTGAGGAAAAGATTTCAACATTTTTTGAATAAAATCGAGGCTGGGTTTATTTCGCTCCGAAATTATATGCGAAATATTTGCGGGTTGTACGCCAATAATATCGGCAAAACGTGCAGGCGATAATTTTTCGGCATTAAGAAAATTTATAATCCTATCTTTCATGATAATCGAAAATTTTGTTGTTAAAATTAAAAATAAATCAAATTACAAATGTAAATAAAATTTTCTTTACATTTGTAAATGCAATTCATTTTACAAATGTAAATAAAATGAGAAATATTGTATGTTTACATATGTATAATATGCTTTAACTATTTATAAATTTTATTCAAATAAAATGTATATTTTTCTCATTATAAGGTATTTAATATATAAAAATCTTAAATATCAAGATAAAATTAATCATAATAATGAAAAATAAATTATTTTATTTAAA
>JAITLJ010000032.1 GCA_031277925.1 Prevotellaceae bacterium
GTTTCCATTTTCCACGACGAGAACGACAACGGCAAATTGGACGCCGGCACATACGGTATCCCGATAGAAAAAACAGGCAGCAGCAACAATGCCAAAGGAACTTATGGTCCGCCAACATTTGAGGACTGTAAATTCACTGTGGACGAAGACACGGTGATTTATATCACGCTCACGTCGTACGAAATGCCTCGATAGCGTGGCCTCAGGTTAGCCTGTGTGACGCCGACTAAATCGAATCGGACTGATTTCAATGTATTTTCATTTATATAAATCCGTTCAATTTGTGATGTCGGCGTTTATTTTTTTACATATCAAAATGTTGGATTAAAATTTAGTGTTTTTTTAATTTCCATATATATATGTATAAAATAAATTCTGTTTATACCGGCTATGTCGTACAAACATTGATTTTTTATCATTATTATTTTAAACTGCTTGGCTAAATATCTGTTTTTCTTTTCGTTCTGAATGTTTTTTATGTGTTTTCTATTTTTTATCAGTGATTTTATTATAAATTTTGCTGATTTTTTCTGTATTAATAATGATATTATGCATAAATAAAAAAAGTATATTTTCATGTCTGCATAACGAAAAGTTAAATGTATTTGCATCATCTCTGTTTTATAATAATTTGTAAAAATCAGTAAATATCAAAAATAGAAAAAAAACACGAAAATATTAACGATTTTTTCGTATTTATGCGCAATTGCTTAAATATTTACATTTTTTGTTAATCATATCTAAATGATATTGACAGCCATAATTGTTCTGTACTTTTGCATGTTTATATAAAATAAAATTTATAAAAATTATGAAGAAAATTATTTTATCAGCCATTTTTGTTATGGCTATTATATTTGGTGCAAACGCACAGGATTACAAATGGTTTATTGGAGGAAAAGCCAGTTTCTGGACAGGAAAAGATGGCGGTACAAAAAAAACTATTTTCTCAGTTGCCCCCGAAATTGGTTACAGATTTTCGGATAATTTTGCTCTTGCAACTAATTTTGAGTACAGGCATTTAACTGAAAAGAATAACGGCAATACAGCAAAATTAAAAGAAATCGTAGTTGGACCATATCTTCGCTACACATTTCTGAAATCAGGAATTGTAAATGTTTTTGTTGATGGTTGCGCTACATTTGGACTTTCAGGTTTGAAAGGTTTTGAAACAGGACTCAGACCCGGTATTGCTATTGATTTGACAAAACGATTAAGTGTTGTTGCCAATTTGGGCTTTGTTGGATATAACAATGGAAAAGGCGTTGGCAGAAGCTCTTTTGGTAAAGGTTTTGGTATTGATTTAAGCGGTTATCAATCGTCTATAGGATTTTATTTGTCCATGTAGTTAAATTTTTATTTTTTAGAAAGAAGGATGTTCAAATCGGACATCCTTTTTTATTGATTTTCATTTATAAACATTTCCAGTTCTGCATATAAATTTTGTGATGGCAAGCCCATAACATTAAAATACGAACCTTCAATTTTTATCAAACCTGAAAATCCTATCCATTCTTGAATACCGTAAGCGCCTGCCTTGTCGTAAGGTTGGTAATTATTGATATAAAATTCTATTTCGTCATCGGTAAAAGCCTTAAAATGAACTGTCGATGCTACAACAAAATTTCGGTTTTTTGTTGCCGAACGCAAACAAACGCCGCTAAGAACTTCGTGAGTATTGTTCGATATTGTTTTCAACATTCTGAAAGCATCGCTTTTGTTTTTTGGTTTTCCAAACATTTCGCCGTTGCACCAAACTATCGTATCAACAGTTATCAGAATATCGTTTTCGTTGAGTTTTTGATTGTATGAATTTGATTTTTTTTGAGCAACATAAACAGGAATTTCGTTTTTCGCTAAATTGTCCGGATATGATTCATCCGTATCCGACAATTCGGCTTGAATAAAGTTTAAGCCAAGTCCACGCATCAGTTCCACTCTGCGCTGCGATTGAGATGCAAGAATTATATTATATTTTTTTATGTCGTCTAAAAGCATGATTTTTAATTTAATTATTCGCTTTTTGTTTTATTGGTATTTATATTCCATTTTCCCTGTACTTTCATTACTTGCTCGATTACATCGCGCACACAGCCTTTACCTCCGTCAAATATGGAGATGTAATTTGCAGCATTTTTTACTTCCGACACGGCATCTGCCGGACAACAGGCTATTCCGCAGACCTGCATTACTTCAATATCGGGAATATCATCGCCCATAAACAGAACTTCATCGGCGTTTACATTATGACGAATGCAAAATGTTGAAAAATCATGAATTTTATTTTCCGACAATAAAAAAACATCCTGCACGCCCAAATCGGCAAAGCGATGTTTGATAGATGCTGCAACGCCGCCCGTAATAATTGCTATGGGATAACCGTTTACTACCGCCTGACGTACGGCATAACCATCTTTGGCGTTATAAATTCTCAAAAAATGACCATCGTTATCAACCAGCAACGAACCATCCGTAAAAACGCCATCTACATCAAAGGCAAATGCTTTTATCTTATTTAAATTAATTTTATAATTCGACATATTTTATTTTTTATGTTTACGATTTGCCAAAGGTAATAAAAAAATGGCGTTGACCATCAAAAAAATGACTGTTGAAAAATTGAAATCTTTCATTTCTCTGATTGATAGCGCAGTTTCAGATAACAACTGCGTTATAATTTCACCTGAAAAGAAGCAAATTTGGGACGTCTGGTAAAAATAAAGGATAACAACGGCAAAACAACAGAAAATTACGAATATTAATATGGAAATTAGCATTATACAATAAATGTTTTGTATTAACCCGTTTTCATGTTTAGTTATATTTATTGTTTGAATTTGCATTTTATCTGTTATTGTAAAATTATAAATTCCACTGATTGAAAATATTTAATTATTTTTGTAAACAAAATTAAATTTAACGAGAATGATAAATGTTTCGGATTTATATAAAAATTATGGCAATCTTGAAGTTCTGAAAGGCATAAAACTTAATATCGACAAAGGTGAAATTGTGTCAATCGTAGGCGCAAGCGGAGCCGGAAAAACAACATTGTTGCAGATTATAGGAACAATCGGTACTCCAGATAAAGGAAAAGTTTTTATTAAAGGCTCCGATGTGTTTGTATTACGCGGTAAAGCTTTGGCAGATTTCAGAAATAAACATATAGGATTTGTATTTCAGTTTCATAACTTGCTCGCAGAATTTACCGCTGTCGAAAATATCTGTATTCCTGCATTTATAGCAAACGAAAAACCGGGTAAAGCCGAAAAACGCGCAAAAGAAATATTGTCTTTTTTAAATCTTTCGGAAAGAGCAAGCCATAAACCATCGCAACTTTCGGGAGGCGAACAGCAACGCGTTGCCATTGCGCGGGCATTAATCAATAATCCCGACATTATACTTGCCGATGAACCTTCGGGCAATCTGGATTCAAAAAATCGAGACGAAATTCATAAACTGTTTTTCAAATTGCGCGATAATTTCGGTCAAACCGTAGTAATAGTTACACACGACAGAAATCTTGCCGAAATGGCTGACAGAAAAATTACCATGAGCGATGGAAGAATAATTGATAATTAGACTTGAAAATGGAAAAAGATACTTTGAGAGATTTACTTGAAACTCTGCATAATAAATATAATAATACCGATTTTATAGAGAATGATCCCATTTCTGTTCCTCACAATTTTGGAACAAAAGAAAATATTGAAACCAGCGGTTTTTTTGCCTCTGCAATTGCATGGGGAAATCGCAAATCGATTGTAAAAAGCGCAATGCAAATGATGAAATATATGGATAATCAACCATACGATTTTGTAACAGCAGCATCCGAAAAGGAAATACAACAACTCTCAACATACGTTTACAGAACATTCAACGGGCAGGATTTCATATATTTTGTTCGCTCACTGCGACAATTTTGTATAAATTTTCAAAGTATTGGAAATTTTTTTGAACATGAATTTATCAAAAGTCAAGATATAAGAACAGTGCTATCCTGTTTTCGTTCGCAATTTTTTAATATTCAGCATGATAAACATTGCGAAAAACATCTTTCGTCAATTGACAAAGGCGCCGCCTGCAAACGGCTAAACATGTATATTCGCTGGATGGTTCGCAAAGACAGACGCGGAGTAGATTTCGGATTGTGGGAAAACATTCCCATGTCGGCCTTATATTTGCCTTTGGATGTTCACAGCGGAAACATGGGACGCGCATTCGGCTTGCTTGCACGCAAACAAAACGATTGGAAAGCAGTGGAAGAAATCACTCAAAATCTTCGTGAATTTGATGCAAACGATCCCGTCCGTTTCGATTTTGCACTGTTTGGCGCCGGAATAAATCAATTGAAAATAAATATTGACTGAAATGGCAGCGCATTTTACACAAAATAACTCATTCGACACAAATACAATATGTTATGAAATTTTATTATTTTTACGCAATATTTTGAAATAAACAATGCTTTCCGAATTATTAAAATATTATATAGCCATTGAACTCATCCCGAATGTTGGCAGCATTACGGCAAAAAAACTTATTGCTTGTTGCGGCGGCGCAGATGCTGTTTTTTTAGAAAAAAAATCAACTATAAGCAAAATTACAGGAATAGGAAACATACTTGTAGAGTCTGTTTTGGCAAAACGCGACGAAGCTCTGAAAATGGCAGAAGCAGAAATAGACTTTATAGAAAAAAACAGAATAAAAACATTTGTATATACCGAAAAAGATTATCCTAAACGATTACAAATCTGCGATGACAGCCCTGTTGTATTTTTTTCAAAAGGAGATGTTGATTTCAATAACAAAAAAATTTTAAGCATCGTAGGTACGCGCAAAGCTACTGACTACGGAACGGAATTGTGCAAAAAAATCATTGCCGATATGGCTGTAACGCACAAGCCTGTTATTGTAAGCGGACTTGCTTACGGAATTGATGTTTGCGCTCACAAAGCCGCTTTACACAACGGATTAAAAACAATAGCAGTAATGGGAACGGGATTAAATATTATCTATCCTTTCAATCATAAAAATATCGCAAATCAAATATCCAAACAGGGCGCATTGATTACCGATTTTACATCTCAGTCAGTATTTGACCGAACAAATTTTTTAAGACGAAACAGAATAATTGCAGGACTTGCCGATGCAACAATCGTTGTTGAGTCGGGCATAAAAGGCGGCGCTCTTGTTACTGCCGAAATAGCAGGATCTTACAATCGCGATGTGCTGACATTTCCGGCGCGCGTTGGAGATGAATATTCCGCAGGCTGCAACCGGCTTATCAAAACAAATAAAGCCGCTATGATAGAAAACATAAATGATATTGAATATATTTTGGGATGGATGTCAAAAGACGATAAACCTAAACAATTGCCGCTGTTTGATACTCTTAACGAAAAAGAAATGCAGATAATCAATCACCTAAAAAAAACCGATACTGATACAATAGATAATATTTCGCACGAAATAAAAATTCCAATGTCTCAATTATCGGCAATGCTTCTCTCGCTTGAATTTGGAGGATATATCAAAAGCCTTCCGGGCAAATCGTATTCCTTGAAAAAAATATAAACTCACAAAAAAATGATAGATACGCACACACATTTATATTTGGAAGAATTTGATACCGATTTTGACGAAACTATTGCCAAAGCTGAACTTGTTGACGTTGATACTTTTGTTTTTCCGGCAATAGAAAAATCAATGTTTGAAAAAATGATGTCGGCACATTTGCGCTATCCTCAAAAAATATTTTTATCAACAGGCTTGCATCCCACATCCATTCAGGAAAAAACATATAAGCAAGAACTTGATTTTGTACAGAAAACTGTTGAAAATTTCCCTTTTGTAGCCATTGGCGAAACAGGAATTGACTGTTATTGGACAACAGAAAATATCGTTTGGCAAAGATTGGCTTTTGAGCGTCAACTTGAGATTGCCGACGAATATAATTTACCTGTAATTATTCATGCACGAAATTCGTTTGATGAAATATTTGCAATTCTTGATAAACGCAGCGATTTGAAAACGCGTGGAATTTTTCATGCATTTTCGGGAACTCTAGCCGATTACGAAAAAATAAAATCGTATAAAAGTTTTTTGTTCGGACTGGGAGGAATAATAACATTCAAAAATTCGGGAATGGAATCTGTTGTAAAAAAAATGTCGATGGACGAAATTGTTCTCGAAACAGATTCGCCTTATTTGACGCCTGCACCGTTTAGAGGAAAACGCAATGAAAGCGCAAATCTTGTTTTAATTGCAAAAAAAATCGCAGAAATAAAAAATATAAATATAGAAACCGTTTCGGAACAGACAACATTAAATGCAAAAAAAATGTTTTTTGATTCCGCAAACAGCCAGTAAAACAACAAAATTAGGTAACCATTTGTGAGATGACGGCATTTTTGATGTGTGCCGCAGAATAATGATGCTTTAATTTTAAATTAGCATATAATCATTTTTTTAAAACTATTATTACCTTTGTAACGATTTGAAATATATCGCAACTGAATTAATTTTAATTACAAAATAATTATGACAACATCCCGAATCTCTCCAAAATGGATTACATCTTTACAGGAAAAAGAAATTTTTGTATTTGGCAGCAACATATCCGGTTTTCACGGCAGCGGCGCGGCTCGTTTGGCAATGAAATGGGGCGCAGTGTTAGGACAGGGAGTCGGCTTGCATGGACAAACTTACGCAATTCCAACCATGTTTGGCACAACAGCAGAAATTAAACCTTATGTAGATGAGTTTCTGATATTTGCCAGGATAAATCGCGAACTGAAATTCCTCGTTACAGAAATCGGATGCGGCATAGCAGGATTTACGCCCAAAGATATTGCTCCGCTATTTAAACTCGCCATTGAAGAAAATATCGACAATGTATATTTACCTGAAAGTTTTTTGAAATTTATTTGAACTGATTAAGATACTTTTCAATGTTCCAGCCTGTTATGATGTTGTTTTTAAGGATGCAGCATTTGCATATTTGATTTTTTTAATATAGAGATTATCAACAATCATCGAAGCAAATATTTTTCAACAGATTGGCAAATTCAACTTTCAATTTTCATAAAACAAAAAGTACATTTTTACTGTTATTGTAAATTATTAATACCAAAACGTCATCAAACTGTAATTTATATAGTTGCTCCTTACGAATAAAAAAAGGACAAAGCTAAAACATTAAAAATTTCGGACAATTATTTCTTTCTGTTCATTTGTCTTGACACAAAAGAAGATAAAGAAACAAGTTCATATTTTGCCGAATTTTTGCCTGTATCTGTATAAAACTCGGTATTTTGATTCGATATTTTATGTCTATAATTTATTAATTATTAACCGTTTCGACCCTTTTTAAGGAGCGACTATACAAATTGAATATCAATAACATATCATTATATTTTAGTTTGATTTGATACCGTTTTGGTATTAATATAGGATTGTAAATTTTTCACATAAGATTCAAAAGCGCTGATACCTTTATTTGTTATTTTGCAAACGGTACGTGGCATTTTACCTTGAAAAGTTTTTGTAACCTGAATATATTCTGCTTCGTTCAACTTGTCGATTTGCACGCTCAAATTGCCCGAAGTCGCGCCTGTCTGTTCTTTGAGATAAACAAAATCGGCTTCCTCTACGCTCAACAGCAACGACATTATTGCCAAACGCAACTGCGAATGTAACAAGGGGTCAAGGTCTTTAAACATGATTTTCTTTTGCTAATTTATTCAGTTTATGTCCGGGAATAACAAAACCTATAATCATACAAACGGATAGAATAATGAACTGAACAAGCACTCCATTTCCGGTTAAAATAACGGCTAACGCGCTAACCAGCGAGCCTGTCCACATGGCAATAGCGCCGTGCATGAAAGGTCGAAAGCGACAAATTTTGGCGGTGATATATTCACCTACGCCTGTTATTAAAATAATGATCGGATTTATTAAATAAAAAAAGTGTTTATATTCCTGCAAAGAAAAAGATAAACCGAAAATAATTAGCAGAAAAATAACATTCGAAATACAAAACGCCGTCCATACCGAATGAATAATATTGTCGATATGGGATTTTACAACAGCAGACTTGTCTCTTTTACTTTTTAATCTAAAGGAAACAATCCATGCCGGCGCCATTATCCACCATA